>SCSX01000021.1 GCA_004297825.1 Spirochaetota bacterium | reverse complement strand
ATCTTAAAGAAGATGTCGTTTTTCATGTTGATACTTGTTCGCAGCATTCCGTATCCCCCGGGATAATGTGGAGAGTATGAAATGAATACGAAGGAGGGGCGGAAAATCGGAACATTTTCATGGATCTACAATGCTAACCCCCCCCGGACTTTGATTCTCGCTTCCGTGAATTCCCTGTGCCGCAAAACGCGAAATTTAACTGAACCCTAATTCACCAAAAATAATTGCAGGCGCCGAATTTCGTTTGAAATAATAGCGCCGGTGTAGTTTAGCGGTACACTTACCTGACAATGCCCGCGTTTCGGGCTTCGCCGATACTCACGGGACATAAGTACGAGGAGACCCCCTGATGGACAACCATGCGCGCACACCCGAGGAGCGGGCCACCGACCGCGCCTCGATCGAGATACTGGGCAAGGCCGAGCGCGACTGCGTGGAGACGAGCTTCGTCCGCATGGACCGGCAGGCCGTGCAGTGCAAGTTCGGGACCTCCGGCGTGTGCTGCCGCGTCTGCCACATGGGGCCCTGCCGCATCACGCCCAAGACCCCCCGCGGCGTGTGCGGCGCCGATGCCGACACCGTCGTCGCGCGTAACTTTTTAAGGGAGGTCGCCTCCGGGACGGCCGCGCACTCGGACCACGGGAGGCACCTGGTGTTGCTGCTCCGCGACATCGCGCTGGGCAAGGGCGGGAGTTACGAGATCAAGGACGAGAAGGCGCTCCGCGTCGCGGCGCGCGCCTACGGCGTCGAGGAGGCGGGGCTCTCCGCCATGAAGGTGGCGCTCGAGCTCGCGGAGACCTTCCTTGCGGAGTTCACCGCGCAGGAAGAAAAGCTCGCCACCCTGAGGCTCGCGCCCGTTAAGCGGCAGGGCGTGTGGGAGCGTGTGGGCGTGGAGCCCGCCGGCATCGACCGCATGGTGGTGGAAAGCCTGCACCGCACCCACATGGGCGTGGACCACGATTTCCGGAACATCCTCACACACGCCTTCCGCACCGCCCTCGCCGACGGCTGGGGCGGCTCGCGCATCGCGAGCATCGTTGGGGACATCCTGTTCGGCACGCCCTCGCCGGTGAAGAGCACCGCGAACCTCGGGGTGCTGGGCGAGGACACGGTGAACGTGGTGGTGCACGGCCACGAGCCCGCGCTCTCGGAGATGCTCGCGCTCGCCTCCATGGATACGGAGGTTAAGGAGTACGCGCGCATGGCGGGGGCGAACGGCATCACCCTCGCGGGGATATGCTGCACGGCGAACGAGATCCTCATGCGCCACGGCATCCCCATCGCGGGGAACTTTCTGCAGCAGGAGCTCGCGATCATCACGGGAGCGGTCGAGATGATGATCATCGACGTGCAGTGCTGCATGCCTTCGCTGCCCGAGGTGGCCGCGGCGTACCACACCCGGATCGTGTCGACGAGTGACATCGCGCGCACGGTGGGCGCGACCCACGAGAGCTTTTCGCGCGAACACGCGATGGAGGGCGCAAAGAAGCTCCTCTACGGCGCGATCGACAATTTCCGAAACCGCGATCCACACAAGGTCTGCATACCGAAGCATTCCCAGCCGCTCGTTGCGGGATTCAGCGTCCCGGCGATCAAGTACATGCTGGGCGGGAGCTTCCGCGCCTCGTTCCGGCCGCTCAACGACGCCGTGATCCAGGGGCGCATCAGGGGCATCGCTGGCATCGTGGGCTGCAACAATCCCAAGACGCGGCTGGACGAGTACATCAACGTGCTCACGAGGGAGCTCCTGAAAAACGACGTGCTCATTCTGAAAACGGGCTGTGCCGCCATCGCCTCCGCGAAGGCCGGAATGCTCACGCCCGAGGCGGCGCTCGAGGCCGCGGGGAAGGGTCTGCGCGAGGTGTGCGAGGCGGTGGGCATGCCGCCGGTCCTCCACATGGGAAGCTGTGTCGACAACTCGCGCCTCCTCGAGGCCGCGACCGAGGTCGTGCGCGAGGGGGGCCTGGGCGAGGACCTCTCGGATGTCCCGGTCGTGGGCGTCGCGCCGGAATGGATGAGCGAGAAGGCGATCGCGATCGGCTGCTATTTCGTTGCCTCCGGGATTGACGTGGTCCTGGGGAACCCCTTCTACACGGGCGGTTCGGCGAACGTGGACGGGTACCTCCTGGGCGGCGCCCGGGAGACCTACGGCGCCTCCTTCCACCTGCACACCGACCCCCTGGAGGCCGCCGCCGCGATACTCCGGATCATTGACGAACGCAGGACGAGGCTCGGCATCAACAGGAAACAGGAGCGGCGGCTTATGGATATGAAGGACAGGAGGGAGCAGAATGTCTAAGCTGATATGCGCGAGCGCCATAGACGGCGCCGTCGAGTGGGTCGCCCGCGCCGAACAGATGCTCGACCGGGCCATGGCGGAGAAGGGGGAGGGGGCCGATACGGGATTCCCCGACACCGCGTACTACCTGCCCGTCATATACTCCTTTACCGGTGAGAAGATGGAAACCGTCGCCGACCTCAGGCGCCTCCTTCGTTATGCGAAATCTCTTCTGCCCGCGCGCCCCGCGGAGCACGTGTGGCTGCCCTACCTGGGCAATACCCTTGACGCCGGGGTCGCGGCGCTCTTCGCCTGCGAGATCATCGAGGCGTGCAAGTATCTTGCGGGACCGTCCCCCGTGAACGGCATATGGCTGGGCGCGGCGAACGACATCATCATGCGCGAGCGCGGGATCGAGTTCGTGGACGGCACCGCGCCGGGATTCGCGGCGATTACCGGGGCCGCGCCTACGAACGCGATCGCGGTCCGGATCGCGCGCGAGCTCCAGGAGAAAAACCTCTACGTGTTCATGGCCGGTTCCACGAACGGGAAGCAGTTCGCGGAACAGCTGCACGAGGAGGGGGTGCAGCTTGGCTGGGAAACCAGGCTCGTTCCCTTCGGGCCCGACGTATCGGCGCTCATCTACGCGCTGGGCTTCGCGAACCGCGCGGCCCTCTCGTTCGGCGGGGTGAAGCCGGGGGATTTCCGTGCGAATTTACGCTACAACAAGGACCGCATCTTCGCCTTCGTGCTCGCGATGGGCGAGGTCGATTCCGCGAAGTACGCCGCCGCCGCGGGGGCGCTCAACTACGGCTTCCCCGTCATCGCCGACACCGACATCCCGCAGATACTCCCGTCCGGGATCACGACCTACGAGCACGTCGTGTCGAACGTGCCGCCCGAAACCATGGTGGAAAAGGCGCTCGAGGTGAGGGGATGCAAGATCAGGATCACGAAGGTGCCCATCCCCGTCCCCTACGGCGCCGCCTTCGAGGGCGAGCGCATCCGCAAGCAGGACACGCACGTCGAGTTTGGCGGGAACATCACGACGGCCTTCGAGTTCGTGACAACCGTGGGGCTGGAGGATATCAACGACGGGGAGATCGAGATTGTCGGAAAGGACGTGGATGACATTGAGCCGGGGAGCGCGCTGCCGCTGGCGATCTGGGTCGAGGTGGCGGGCCGCAAGATGCAGCCGGACTTCGAGTCCATCCTCGAGCGCCAGATACACCACTTGGTCAACGGCGCGGAGGGCATCTGGCACATGGGCCAGCGCGATATCGTATGGACGCGCATTTCTAAAAACGGCTTCGGGAAGGGACTGCGCCTTAAAGATTACGGCGAGATACTCCACGCCAAATTCCTCGCGAACTACCCGGCGATCGTCGACAAGGTGAAGGTCACCCTCTTCACCGACGCGGCCGAGGTGGAGCGCCGCATAGCCGTTGCGCGCAAGATTTACCAGGAGCGCAACCGCAGGCTCGAATCCATGACCGACGAATCGGTGGACACCTTCTACTCATGCCTGCTCTGCCAGTCGTTCGCGCCCAACCACGTGTGTGTGATCACGCCGGAGCGCCTGGGGCTGTGCGGCGCGTACAACTGGCTGGACGGCAAGGCCGCCCACGAGATCGACGAGACGGGTCCCAACCAGCCCGTGCGCAAGGGCGAGTGCATGGACCCGGTGCGCGGCGTGTGGTCCGGCGTGAACGAGTACGTGTACGCGAATTCGCACAAGTCCGTGGAAAGTTTCTGCCTCTATTCCATCATGGAGCGCCCCATGACGAGCTGCGGCTGCTTCGAGGTGATACTCGCCTATCTCCCGGAGGCGAACGGCGTCATGGCCGTGAACCGGGAATACACCGGGGAGACGCCCGTGGGCATGAGCTTTTCCACGCTCGCCGGGAACGTGGGCGGCGGCGCCCAGACCCCCGGCTTCATGGGATGCGGCAAGGTCTTCCTCACCTCGCGCAAGTTCCTCTACGCCGAGGGTGGCCACAGGCGCCTGGTCTGGATGACGAAGGAACTCAAGGAGCTCCTCGCGGACGACCTCAACCGGCGCTTCGGGGAGCAGGGCGCCCCCGGTCTTCTCGACATGATTGCGGACGAGTCGATCGCGATCGAGGCACGCGAGGTGCGCGCCTTCATGGAAAAGGCCGGGCACCCGGCGCTCTCCATGGAGGACATGGCGAATGTCGCGGAAGGAGGGGATCCTTCCCCGGCGCAGGCGGCGCCTGCCCCGTCCGGAAAGCAGGCGCTCCGTGAAATTCCAGCGGCGCCGGAAAGCGTCGTGGAGGCGCCCCAGGCTTCGGGACCCGCGATCCCAGGCACGCTGGACATTGCCGCACTTAAAGAAGAAATCATGAGCCAGGTACGCGCGGAGATAAAGGAATCGCTCACGCGCGAAATAGTGACCGATATTATCGGCGTCCTTTCGGGGAAATTTCTTGATGGGGCGGAGCTCGTGCGGCATCGCGGCGCCACCGGGCATACGGGGACGGGGAAGGCGCGCGATGCGCATACGCCGCAGAAAGCTCCCGCCGTGAAACCCGCGGCGCCCCGGGCGGCCGAGCGAATCGGCGCCATAAAATCCTTCGCCGTAAGAAAGGACCGCGTCGAGATTCCCGTCCACGCGATAACCCTGGGCGCGACCAGGGCGGAAGGGGGAACACGCGGAAGGACGCTCACCATAGGCGGGGCGCCGTCCATGCCTTTTCATGGATGGGAGGGGAGCGCGCCGCACCGGCCGCTCGTCGCGATGGAGGTCTTCGACCGCGTGAGCGAAAAGTATCCGCCCGTGCTCAGGGCCATGTGGGGCGGCCTGCTCGCCAGGCCTGCGGAGATGGCGCGCGCGTGCGTGGAAAAATACGGCGCCGACGTCATCAGCGTGCGCCTGGACGGAACGCACCCCGAGCGGGGAAACCGCGCGGCGGCCGATTCGCTCGCGTTCGTAAAGGAGGTGCTCGCCGCCGTCGACGTGCCGCTCATCGTCACGGGCCACAACCATTACGAGAAAAACAACGAGGTGATGAAGGAGATCGCGCGTGGATGCGCGGGGGAAAATTTATTGCTGAACTGGGTGGAGCAGGACAACTACCGGACCATCGCCGGGGCGGCGCTCGCGTACGGCCATACCCTGGTCGCGCAAAGCCCCATCGACGTGAACATCGCGAAACAGCTCTGCATACTGCTGGGCAACATGGGCATTCCCGCGAACCGCATCGTGATAGATCCCATGACGGGGGCGATGGGCTACGGGATCGAGTATACCTATTCCGTGATGGAGCGCATTCGGCTCACGGGGCTGGGCGGGGACGCGGCGCTCGCCGCGCCCATGATCGTGTCTCCGGGACAGGAGTGCGCGAAGATCAAGGAGTTGCGCGCGTCCGGCGCGGACTTCCCCGAGTGGGGAGAGCTCGAAAAGCGCGCGGCCGTGTGGGAGCTTTCAACCGCGACGGCGCTCCTCTACGCGGGCGCGGATATTCTCATCATGTACAACCCGGAATCGGCTGCGGCGCTCAGAAGGACGATCGACGGCCTGGTCGAGGCGCGGTAAGCCGGCGTACCGCGTACGCCGGTCAGGCCTCCAGGTTGGCGATCGCCCGCTCCAGGAATTTCTTCCCGGCGGCCAGTTCCGACTGCGGCATACCCTGGAAAACCATTTCGAGCGCGCGGTCCAGCGCGGCAATGACGCCGGACTGCGCCGCGCTTCCCGCCTCCGTGAGGCTCACCACCTGCGACCTCCGGTCGTGGGGATCGGGGGCGCGCAGGACCAGGCCGTCGCGCTCCATGCGATCCACGAGGCCCGTCATGCTCGAAGGCTCCAGCCCGGTCATCCTTCCCAGTTCGCTTATCCTGATGCCGTCCTCGTGTCCCAGCCTGCTCACCGTGCCATCGGTCCTTTCGGCGTACCACAGGCGCATGAGCACACCAAGATACGCCGGCTTCACCGCGCTTATACCCGCGCGCGCGAACTCCGCCTTGACCGCGGCAGTGGCCAGGAGCGAGAGCCGATACAGCATGCCGTAGGGGCACGCCGACGGATCATCGATGGATACATATTTCATCGCACACCGTCCCCGAAATGACTGATAGTTTTCCCCCCGGCGGATCGCTCCCGGCGGGTCATGCAGTATACCCTACCCGCTCGTCGAGCGCTATCCTGCTTTTCACGAATATCCCGTTGCCCCTCCCGATCTCTTTTCCGTCCTCGTCGTACAGCACCGATTCGGCGATGAACTGGGAATTCCCGCGAGAAACCACCTTACCCGCGGCCCTGATCTCGCCGGAGGTGACGGGCCGCGTGAGATAGGTCGTGAAGCTTGCCGTGAGCACGAACACGTCTTCGACGAGGGAGTTCACCGCGAAGAAGGCCGCGTTGTCGAGCGCCAGGAAATATATGGAGCCGTGCAGCGCGTGTGCGGCGTGGAAAAATTCTTCCCTCACGGGGATGGTGATTTCGGCGGTGCCGTCTCCTATGAGCGCCCGCGCCCGCGTGAGCTTGACGATGGGGGCCGAATGCATCAGGTTTTCGAGTTTCCGGTAATGATCCTGAGACGGCATAGGCAACCTTCCATTGAAATAATATTACGTATACAAAAATTACTCATACGTAGTAATAGTGTCAAGTGCTTTTTCCATTCGCGCATGAATGCGGACTGCTTGACTTTTCAAGCGTTTCATGAAATAGATGAGACAGGAATACCACGAAAGGGAAGCGCCCGGGAGGCGCTTTTATAAAAAGTACGGTATCCGGGCACACTACAAAGAAAATGCGGAATATTCTCACATCATGGTAAGCACGAGGGGCATATATATACTTTTTTGCGTGCTCTCACTGGGTGTCTCGCTTTCACTTGCCTGGTATTGCATCGGCAGGCGCAGGGAGCCGGGCGCCCTTTGTTACGGGGCCGTATCCCTGTTCCAGGCGCTCTGGATCACGGGAACGCTCCTCGACCTGCTCGCGACGACTATCCAGCACAAGCTTTCCTGGGACCTTTTACAGTACGCGGGCGGGGCAGGGTGGGCGGTGTTCCTGTGGCATTTCGCCGCGGTCACCGCGAGCGCCCGCATAAAGCCTCCCCGGCCCCTTTCCCTGCTCATCGCGCTCCCCGCGATCGCCGGCATTCTGTTCATGGCAACCGATCCCTTCCACGGCCTTGCGCGGATCGACCCCCGGCTGGAATCCCGGGAGGGCGGCCTTTTCCTGATTTACGAATTTTCCCCCCTGGCCATCATTGCCGCCGCGTGCGTGCTGCTCGTCCTCCTGCACGCCCTTCTCATTCTCCTGCGGGCCTTCATTCGCATGCACCACCTGTATCGCCGGCAGGTCGGATTCGTCATAGCGGGGCACGCGATTCCGCTGCTGGGCGCGGCCGTCACGCTGGCCGCGCTGTGCGATTTCCCGCTCAGGGACATTTCCCCGTTCACCATAACAACGGGAGGCCTGCTCGCCGCGTGGGGCCTGGTCCGCTACCGGCACTTCGATACCATTCCCATGGCCAGGGACCTGCTCATTGAGACGATGGACGACGCGGTAATCGTGCTCGACGATAACGCGCGTGTGCTGGACTATAACAAGGCCGCGTCCGATATATGCGCGGCGAACGGCGGACTCATGATCGGGGCGGACGTCGGGACTATGTGTCCCGGGATGAGTGAAGCCCTCCCCGCCGATCTCGCCCCGGGGGGGATTCGACGAGATGTCGTGCTCGAAACGCCCCGGGGCCCCGCGCACTTTGAAATGAAATCATGGGACCTCTCGCCCTCCGGTAACGTCGTGCAGGGCCGCCTTCTCGTGCTCAGGGACATTTCGGAAAGGAAAAACATGGAGCTGGAGCTCAGGAAGTCGCACGACCTGCTCCTCGCGCGTCTTGACCGGGCAAAGGCCCTCCAGGAAAAACTGGAGGAGATGGCCATGCGGGACCCCCTTACCGGGCTGTTCAACCGCTATTTCCTCGACGAGGTGTTCGCGAAGGAGCTTGTACGCGCGGAGCGCTCGAACGAAACGGTCGGGTGCATTCTCCTTGACATCGATTTCTTCAAGATCGTCAATGACGAGTACGGGCACCAGACGGGGGACCTCATCCTTAAAGCGCTGGGCGACATCATGCGCGAATTTACGAGGAAAAGCGACATCACCTGCCGCTACGGGGGCGAGGAGTTCCTGATAATAATGCCCGGCGCGCGGGAGGAAATCGTCCTCGATCGCGCCGAGGCGGTGCGCTCCCATTTCGCCGCGGTGCGCAGCCGGAGCGGGGGGCATAGTATCAAGGCGACACTCTCGGGCGGGATATCGATGTACCCGCGTCACGCATCGGACCATACCGCGCTCATACGCATCGCCGACAAGGCCCTCTACCGCGCGAAGCGGGCGGGAAGGAACGTAGTACTGATCGCGGAGGATTCCGAGATTTCCGCGGACCAGGGATGATGAACGGGCGGATCCGGGCCCGATAATCAAGTCGAAGGAGAAGTTATGTACAAGAATGCCATTGCCTCGTTGTTCGCGATCCTCCTGGCCGTTCTCACCCCCAGCTCTCCCGCGCGTGCGGGACTCACCATCGAACCCTTCGCCGGGCTTTCCGGAACGAGCTTCGCGATCTTCATGCTCGACGTGCTCCTGGACGCGGATGGGGAGATCGCGAAGGAAGCGGGCGACAGCGGGCTCATTACGGGCGAGCTGGGACTGACCGTTGAGGCCGGGAGCGAAGCGGGCGGGATCCGGTTCGAGGGTCTCGTTGGCTACTACAAGTACCGCGTCTTTGATCCGCCGGCGACGGCATATTACATGTTCATGGCAGGCGTGGAGCCGTATATCGGCCTGGGCGGCCTGTACCTGGGCGCGGGCGGGGGGCTGTTCAAGGGGGCCATGTGGACCGAGGTTCTCGGGGAGGCGGAAGCGAGCAACCGCTACCACGGCGGCTGGGCGGCATGGGGAACCGTGGGGGGCATCGCCGGGGGATTCGATTTATCGGCGCGGGTGCGCTATCACCGCTTTACCTCCATAGAGGGTGTTCGGCCGCGGGACTCCGAATTCCACGACGACTGGGTCGTGGTGATTCGTGCCGGTATCCCGTTAAATCTTTTCTAAACCACCGGATATCGTTTGAGCGCGTCGCGCGGGCGTGATATATTACATCATGACAGGTAAATGAGGCCGCTGCAAAATCAAATTTCGAGGATGTTCGAATGAGTTCCGATTCGCTATTGCAGAACGAGGATACCTTCAGGTCGATCATAAGCAACGTAAGTGAATACATCTACAGCGTCCGGATGCGGGACGAGGAGAGCGTGCGTTCCTACCACAGCCCCCAATCCGCCAGGGTCACCGGCTATTCCCCGGAAGAGCTTGGCTCCAACCCCTACCTCTGGTACCTCATGATTCATGCCGAGGACCGCGCGCGCGTGTCCGCCTTTCTGGCCGCAGTCAGGAACAGCGGCGCCTCTTCCAGCATTGAGCACCGCATCGTGCGCAAGGACGGCAGCGTGCGCTGGGTCTCGAACACCTGTACGGCTTCGGGCGGCGACCAGCCGGGGGAGTACCGCATGGACGGATTCCTCGTCGATATCACCGCGCAGAAGGAGCGGGAGCTTACCCTGAGGAAGCTCTCGCGGGCCATAGAGCAAAGTCCCTCCACCGTCGTCATTACCGACAAGCACGGCACCATAGAGTACGTAAATCCCAAGTTCACCAAGCTCACGGGGTACACCCTCGATGAAGCGGTGGGCAAAAACCCGCGAATACTCAAGTCGGGGACCCAGGACGCGCCTTTCTACCGGGATCTATGGCAGACCATACTGGCGGGGAACGAGTGGCGTGGGGAGTTCCACAACCGGAAAAAAAACGGGGAGCTGTACTGGGAATCCGCTTCCATTTCCCCTATCAGGGAAGGGAACGGCGAGATTACGCATTTCGTCGCCGTGAAGGAGGACGTCACCGCGCGCAAGGCGGCGGAAGACGCACTGCGCGTCTCCGAAGGGAAACTGCGCGAGCGCAGCGATGCGGTCGAGAAGGACATGAAGCTCGCGCAGCTCACGCAGCGCGCGCTCATCCACAAGCAGCTTCCTGAAAGCACGCGGTTCCAGGTCGAGTACCGCTATATCCCCCTGGACACGGTGGGTGGGGACTATTTCACCGTCCTCCCGTACGGCGACCTGGAGCTTGGCGTGTTCATAGGCGACGTGTCCGGGCATGGGATCGCCGCAGCGCTCTTCGTGTCACTCGTGAAATTCACCACCGATCGCATCTTCCGCAAGCATGCCTTCTCGCCCGCAGAATATATCAAACAGCTCAACATCCAGCTCAAGGACTACATGTCGAGCTACTTCCTTACGGGCATATACGGGCTGTTCAGTTTCCTTACCGACGGGAGCGCGCGCTTCACCTTCTGCAACGGCGGGCATCCATATCCGGTACTGCTACGCGCGGACGGGAGCGCGGAGCTCTTCGATTCCCGGGGCACGATTATCGGGGCGTTCGAGCAGGCGGTGTACGAGGAGAAGACCATGGTGCTCGGAAAAGGAGACAGGCTTCTGCTATACACAGACGGCATATCGGAAACGGAAAACGAGCGCAAGGAAATGCTGGGCTTCGAAGAAGGACTCGTAAAGCTCTTCCATGAATCCCGCCGCGAAACGCTGTCGGCTACGCTCGATACGATAATTGAAGCGGTCAACGCCTTCAGGGGATCGGCGCGGATAAACGACGACGTGGTCCTCCTGGGCTTCGAGATACTCTGACCCGCCGCGGAATCGCGTACTCCGCCCCGGCTGCCCCCAGATTCGACTATTCCCTCAGTGCTTCGCGACTATCGCCTTGAGCGGCGCCACCATCCCGGATTTGATCTTGTTGCGGTAAATCTCCCGACGCATGAACGGTATCCTTGAAATCAGGAGCATGACCGAGGCTATGGCGCGCATCTTGAAGCGTTTCTGGGGGAAGTCGTACATCCCGTGCTTCTTGTAATATTCGTGGTCGGACCTGAAAGGAAACCGCAGGTGCGAGAATATTTCGTCGCGGAATACCTTCATTCCGCCCACCCCCAGGAAGGTCCTGGGCCTGGTATAACCGGCACGCGACGCCGCGGCCAGGCGTGACGCGAAATCGGAAAGCACGCGGTCAAGGGTGCGTGAATCGCCCTGCTCGTCGCTCACGATATCCACGAGATTCGCGTGCATCAGCTCCGTGTGCGCCTCGAATATTTCGCGAAGGAACCCCAGGCTGCCGATGGGCCCGGAGATCACGTAGCCGACCTGTTTCCCCTGGAAGAGCGGCTGGTGATTGTTGTAGAATGAGCGATCGATGAATGTCTTCCAGCGCGCAGACAGGTAGCGGTCGCGGATCGTGCCGCAGAACAGGAGTATATCCGCCCCCTTCACCTTTTCGTTGAAAAATTCTATATAGCCGTCCTTCCCGGACCAGGCGCAGTCCCCGTCCCATCCGCAGCGGATGCAGCCCAGGCACCCGCCCTTAATGTCGAGATCGTTGATGTTGAATTTCTCCGCGGAATCGCCGAACAACCCGGCGAGCCTGCCCGTCATGCCCGCGAGTGAACCCCTTGTGCCGGTTTCATCGGTGAGGATGAGGACGCGCTTTCCGCCGGTGTCGATGCCGCCCGTGACCTTTCCCGGCCTGTAGGAGGACTTGTACGCGGCCAGCGGCGCCGTCCTTCGCGGGAAGCTCAATCTTCCCGTCACTGCGTCGAAAAATCCGCGCGCGAAACCCACGAGCCTTTCGCGTTCGCTTCCTTTCATGAGATCGAACATGTACGGCGAATACGAGCCGGCAAAGCGCATTTCAAGGTCGTCGATAATACCGTTCATGTAGGCATGCGCGGTGTGGTCGAAGAAGTGTATCGACGTGGTCAGGCTCACGGCGTATTTCCCGGAGAACGCCTTCGCGGCGCCGCGCTCGAAGACGAGCTCGATGAAGCGCTTGTACTGCGCGGGGACCAGCATGTAATACAGGGGAAACGCCCAGACCACGCCGTCCGCCCGCTTCACCGATTCGATTATTTCGCTAAAAAACTTTTCGTCTTTCTCCACGCGGTGGATGAGCTGCGAAACATTGACCGACTCGAATTCGTGTTCGGGGAAGTGCTTTTTGATATATTCGACATACTGCATCGTGACGCTCACCGCCCCCTTGGGACTCCCGTTCAAAATGAGGATCTTTAAAGCCTTCATTGCGCACCCCGCTCCCTGTTGATTTCGGCCATCGCGATGTCGTAGCCGGTGACCTTTAAAAAATCCGTGATGTATTCGATGCTGTCGTCGTCGAGTGCCTTCTGGCTCGCCAGGAGCGAGAGGCCGTGGGTATATACCCACATGTGCTCGAGCACCCGGTGCCGGCCTTCTTCGCTCAGTCCCGCGAGCATCGCCTCGCCCGCCATCTGGGCTTCCAGCCGGCCGAAATGCTCTTTGCGCAGCCGGCTCCGGAGCGCGCGGTGCGGGGACTCGTCCAGGAAAAGCGCGCGGAAGAGCATGGGCTCTTCTTTCGCGAACAGCGCGTACCCCACGCCCATGTCGAGAAAGACGTGACCGGTGCGCGGGGTGGTCTGGAATTCGTAAAGCATGCCGTTCGCCCTCGCGAGCAACGCCTCCTCCAGTTTTTTCATGGACCCGATCGCGGAGTACACCGGTGTCGTGGAGGAGCCCAATTTATCGGCGATGGTCCGTGCGCTCAGGTTGTCGAAGCCCTCGCTGCGGAGCACGGTGAAGGCCGCGTCGATGACGCTCGCGGCGTCGAATGTGGTTTTAGGAGGCATGCGTTTTACTCCTTAATATAACACATGTTATAAAACATACGTTATATATCAAGAAGAAAACTCGATTTCGGCAAAAAATTTTCATCGCCTGGCCGGGTACGCGTATCGGCCCCCGACCCTTCGACTGGGGCATCATTGTCAAACAAAACGATGATCCGCCGGCGGCGATTGAAGAGATAGAGACCGGGATTGAATCTGGCCCGTTCATGGCCCCGTCATTTCGACCGCAGGGAGAAATCTTTTGTGTCAATGCCCCACAAGATTTCTCACCTCGGAAGGCGGGTTCGAAATGACAGAGGAAGAATCCCTAATCCTTTATCTCTTCCTCCGCTGATCACCGGACATGAATTTAATGGGCTGATCAGGGTGAAAATTCTTGATTAATATAGATATGATCTGTTAGAATTACACCGTTAACCACACCGGGCAAAAAGTGCTTGATATAAAAAAGGCATGAGCTTAGTGTGACGGAAATGAGCGAACGCTCACTCGTTTTCTAATATCTGGCAGGGAGGTGCGGAAATGCCGCTCACGGCAGACGAAGTCAAATTGTTGCAGCAGAAGGCGAAGGACGTCCGCAAATCGATCGTGGACATCACCTTCACGGCGGGGGGAGGGCATATCGGCGGCTCGCTATCCCAGACCGACATACTGGTAGCGCTCTACTACAAGTACATGAATATCGACCCCAAAAATCCCAAGAAGGAAGACCGCGACCGCATGATCCTTTCCAAGGGACACGGCGGCCTCGGGTGGGCGGCGGTGCTCGGCGAAAAGGGGTATTTCGACAAGGCTCTCCTCAAAAACTTCAACAAGACCGGCTCGCCCTTCGGGATGCACCTTGACTCGCTCAAGGTTCCCGGGTGCGACGCTTCGACGGGATCGCTGGGGCACGGGCTCGCGATCGCCGTGGGAATGGCGATAGGCGCGAAGAAGCAGGGAAAGAATTTCCGGACCTACTGCGTGATGGGTGACGGCGAGTGTTGCGAGGGCTCGGTGTGGGAGGCGGCGATTATCGGCGCGTTCCACAAGCTGGATAACCTCACCGCGTTCGTCGACCGCAACAACCTCATGATCGACGGCCGCACCGAAGACATCACCATGCTGGAGAGCCTGGACGAGAAGTTCAAGGCGTTCGGCTGGGAAGTCCTGCACGTGGACGGGCACGACATGCAGAAGCTGGGCGGGGCGATCGAGCAGGCGCAGACGATCAAGAACAAGCCGACGATGATCATTTGCGATACGGTCAAGGGCAAATGCGTCGACTTCATGGAAGACGAATCAAAGTGGCACTACGGCGGGCTGGACTCGGACATGAGGGACAAGGCGTTCGCCTGCATCGATACCTATTACGACAAGGTAGGAGGCTGATATGGCTGAAGGTATGACATGGTCGGTGCTGGACGGTGACAAGCTCACGCAGGCCGAAATTTACGGGAAGGTGCTCACCCAGCTCGGTGAGAAGAACGATAAAATCATCGCGATGACGGCGGACCTCGCGAAGTCCACCAAGATTGGCGCGTTCGGGGACAAGTTTCCCGAAAGGTTCATCAACATGGGTATCGCCGAGAACTCGCTCTTTGGCGTGGCCGCGGGCCTGGCGATGGTCGGGTACACGCCGGTGGTTTCCACGTTCGCGGTGTTCGCGGCGCTGCGCAGCGCCGAGCAGGTGCGCACGGATATCTGCTACCAGAACCTGGACGTGAAGATAATCGCGACGCACGCGGGAATCTCATTCGGGCAGGCGGGCTCCACCCACCATTGCACCGAGGACATCGCGGTGATGCGCTCGTTCGCGAACATGACCGTGATCGTGCCCGCCGACGGGATCGAGACCGGGAACGCCGTGGTCGCGGCGATGGACCATGCCGGACCGGTGTACATCCGCATTGGGCGCGGGTTCGAACCGCCCGTCAACACCACGAAGGACTACGGCTTCCAGATCGGCAAAGCGGTCACGATGAAGGACGGAAAGGACGTTACCGTCATCACCTGCGGGGTCTGCGTGGGCCAGGCGATGCGCGCCGCGAAGGTGCTCGAAAGCCAGGGGCTCTCGGTGCGCGTGATTAACATGCACACGGTCAAGCCCATCGACCGCGAGGTCATCCTCAAGGCGGTCGTCGAAACCCGGCGCATCATAACCGTCGAGGAGCATAACGTCATGGGCGGCCTGGGAAGCGCTGTGGGCGAGGTGATCGTGGAAGGCGGCAAGGCGTGCGCCTTCAAGAAGCTGGGCGTTCCCGACGCGTTCGCGATCGTGGGCTACCCGGAGGATCTGTACAACTACTACAAGTTCGACGCCGACGGAATCATCGAGGCGGTGGGCGCGCTTATGAAGAAAGAAATCGAAGAAGACGAAAACTGGGACGACGAAACTTAGGAGGGGAGCAATGGCGGACAGAACACAGCTGACAATTCGCATCATATTACGCTCGATCCTCCCCCTGTTCAAGACGCTCTACAACGAGAACGAGGGCTTCTACAAGAAGATGCTCGGGGGGGTCGACGGGACGATCCAGTTCTCGGTGAAGGGAACCGATTCGGGCGCATATCTCGATTTCAAGGACGGAAAACTTGACATAGTTCAGGGCATTGTCGAGAAACCCGGCATTCACTTCGCATTCAAGAAACCGGAAGACCTGGTGGCGTTCTTCACCGGGGGCGTGGCGCTGCCGTCCATATCGGGACTGTGGCGCTTAAGGCTTCTCATGAAGCTCATTCCCCTCTTCCTGGGGCTGCTGCTGCTCATGCCGAACAAACAGCCCAGGGACACCGCGACGAGGCTTTTAAAGGTGAAGCTCACCATGTACATGATCACGAACGCCCTTTCGCAGCTCAACAAGGGCGGCGACGAGGACATGGCGGCATGGACGAGCAAGCAGCCGGACCGCATCTACCAGCTTTCGGTGCAGCCCGACGGGCCCGCGGCGTACCTGCGCGTGAAGGGCGGCAAGTCGAAGTCCGGCCACGGCGTGTATGGCCGGAAGGCGCCGTTCATGCACATGATGTTCAACGGGCTTGACGGCGCCTACAAGGTGCTCGCCGAAAACAAGGAGACCGTACAGGCGATGCGCGACGGGGACGTGAAGCTCGAGGGCTCGCCGGAATACGCGGGCTCCATGGGCTCGTTCATGGTGCGCATCCAGAACATGCTTATGCCGGCAAAATAAACGATATTCTGCATCTATCCTCCGGATTTACTCACGTGGTCATGGCGAAAGCCATGACCATTTTTATTTTGTCGTGAGCCGGTATACCCCGTCCCAGCTCTTGGGCGGGGGATTCTCGATGAATTCGGTGCAGCGGTCGTAGTAGGTCTTGGACGCGCCGTCGTTTTCGACGATCTTGAGCGCTGACCTGAACGCCGAGCGTGCGGCCTTCCACTCGCGCTCGCGCCATGCCGCGAGCCCCTCGTAATATTTTTCCAGCATCTCGTGCATGTAGTCGGGGAGGCTGCCCTTTCTTCCCAGGAGCTCGTATACCTTGGTGGGCTCCTCCTTGCCGACAACCCGGATGATGTCAAGCTCGCGCGCCTCGATCACGTCCTTTGCCTGCTCGTACGTGTTCTCCGCGATCATGGCGTAGGTCCCGTACTTCTTGTTCACGCCCTCGAGCCGCGCCGCGAGGTTGACCGCGTCGCCCATCATGGTGTAGTCCATGCGCATCTTGGAACCCATGTTGCCCACGACCGCGTTACCGGTGTTCATGCCCATGCGGACCTTGAGCTCGTCGCGCCCCGTTTTGCGCCATTCGTCCCTGAGCTCCGCGAGTCTCTTCTTCATGTCAATCGCCGCGAAGCAGAGCCGTTGGGCGTGGTCGGGGAAGGGGTGCGGGGCGCCGAAAAACGCGATAATGGCGTCCCCCTCGTACTTGTCGACGGTGCCCCCATAACCGAGTATGATGTCGGTCATTTCGGAGAGGTACTCGTTCAACAGCGCGACCAGTTGCTGGGGGTTCAGCTTCTCGGAGATCGTCGAGAAACCGGCGACGTCCGAGAAAAATATGCTTATCTCCCGCAGCTCGCCGCCGAGCTGGAGGGACTCGGGGTTCTTGATGATCTCGTCGATGACCAGGGGGGAAAGGTAGTTCGAAAACGCGGACTTGATGAAGCGCTTCTGGCTTTCCTCGCTCGCGAACTTTATGGCACCGATCGCGACGGAGGGCAGGAGAAGCGACAGGGTTATTCCGAGCTGGTCAAGCCAGACATCGGCCAGGGCGAAGACGAGTACGCTCACGACGGTCACGCCTATGAAACCGGCGATGATCGCGACGATTATCTGCATGGCGGAAAGGCGCTGTATGAGGAGACCCGCCGCCAGTGCGATAGCCAGCATTATCAGAATGTTAATAAGGGGATGCGCCTTGTGGATGTAGTTGTTCTGGACTATGGTGTTGAAAATATTGTGATACGTGCCCACCATGGGATACTCCGATGACACCGGCGTCACCCCCATGTCCTGGGTCGCCGTGGCGGTGAGTCCGATAATACCGGTTTTGTCACGGAGCTGGTCGACCTCGCTTACGAGCTTGAAGGCGGCCGAGAGATTCTGCAGATTGGTGACGTATTCCTGGAGGTCGCGCTTAGGCGCGGATTTAAGCTTTTCGGCGCTTGTTGCCGCCTCGTCCTGGATGCCTTTAAAGATCGCGACGTCCACGGAACGCAGCTTGTCCCTGGTGGCGGCGAGCGTTTTCCATTTATCGGCCCTTTGGGCCGGATCCTTCGCCGCGGCGTAGTCCGCGATACGTTTGGGCAGCTCCGCCACGATCGACTTTCGGGTCATTTTCTGTTCACGGAGAAAGTCATCGCCCTCGTCGTTCAGGAACGCGTACACGCTGTCGCGGAAGTTCCCGTATTCGAGCAGCGCGCTGAAGGACAGGTGGTGAAAGGTGGTCGCGAACTGGCCCGCCCAGTTGATGAACATCATCCCCTTCGCGTCGATGGGAATGACGATGTCCTTCTTTTCCAGGGTTACGGGATTGACCGCGTTCGGGAGCACTATGCGGGACCCGGGGGTGATTCTGACATCGTCCGGCTTTATCCCGCATTGATCGATGAGCATCGCCAGCGCCATGTGGAAATAGACGCGGTTCTCGAACACGCGCACCAGCCGGATTTTCCTCGATATCCCGTCCATGTCAAAGTCGCTGTCTACATAGCCAAAGGTCCGCGCCTGGCGCGTGAGGGCGGGGATGGGAAACTGGATCATCACGCGGTCGGGAGAAACGAGCGATTGGAACTCGCCGACGCGCTCTTTGGGCACGGGGATGGACGCCTTCTCGGTGAAAATCCTGTACGCGGCGTCGTACTCCTGCCGGGTTTTCCTGTCCAGGTGATCCATGGATATCTTTTCATTCAGGAAGCTGTAGGAGAGCACTACGCTGCCGGATTGCTTCAGCGCGGCGGCCAGCAGCTTGTCGTTGTCGATCACGGCTTTCTCGACGTCCTCGACGGTCATGCGCCCGCCGGCCCTGGCCCGCTCGATCATGGCCGAGAATTCATCCTTGCGGGCGATGCGCGGCGAATCGTCCATGAACTGGACGTCGAACGCGGCCTGGCGAAGGCCGGCCTTGTGCAGCACATTGACACCGTCCGCGTAGATATAGCGCGGCCACGGAAACTGTCCGCCGATCTTGATCGCGTTATCGTCGATATCCAGGAACGTGAGCATCTCCCACTGGGCGGGAGCCGGTTTCACGCGGAAGCGCAGGTCATAGAGCTTAAGCTCGAAGAGCTCGTAGATGGTGGTCAGGCTCAGGAGCAGGATGAAGAGCACCAGGACGACAGAAACGCCCACTGCGTAGTACTTGTTCTGCTTGAGGTTTTCCTTGAATTGAGCGATAAAGTTTTTTATCATGGTTCCACCGCGTGCGTATTTATTAATTTCTCCTTCTAATCAGAGGGAGTTGTTCCGCATGTTTTTTCTAATTTATTTTGATCGCTTATTGAATGGATAAGTGCTGTCTTTGTTTCCCCTCCCTCGATGGGAGGGGTTAGGGGAGGGTGACTCATGCAATGGGTATCAATAATAGTCAATACGCCTTCCAAATTCTTGAGTACATCGGTATTATAGAATCGTAATACGTGATAACCTTGTTCATTCAGCCAATGCTCCCTGACCCCGTCCGTGCATGATTCTATATGCTGACTTCCGTCCAGTTCGATAACGAGATTCAATGGGGAACACATGAAATCCACGATATAATTACCGATTTGCTGCTGTCTCCTGAATTTAAAACCTCGCACTTGTTTTCCCCTCAGGCGCTTCCAAAGCAGCTTTTCCGCTTCCGTCTGATTTGATCGCAATGCTCTTGCAAATGAGGTTAAATTTTTATTCAAACAACCCCTCACCCCCACCCGGCCTCCCCCCTCAAGGGGGAGGGGAAAAGGTTCTATTCGGAATACCATCCGGAAATACACCAAAGGGAAGCATATGCTTCCCTTTGGTACTATAGGTGCCGTGTTGAAAAAGTAAAGCGCTAAATCAGAAACTCAGGTTGAAGCCGGCCATGACGAAGTGCCTTGTGGGCTCCGATGACGCATACGCCTTGCCGGGTATAAAGGCCGCATAGTTCACGAAGAAGGCGAGGTCGTGCAGGATACCCCACCTAATCGCAGCGTCCAGTCCCTGGCCTACGTCCGTGCTGTTGTTGGGAGCTTCCCCGGAGTTAATGGTCCCCTTCGCTTCATCCTTCATGTAATACGTATAGTAGAAGAGAAAGTTGATCCGCCGCATAGTCGGGGACGAGGCCGCATACAGCGGCACGAACGAGCCCCCCAGCCGCGCGATATGAAGGTTCGCGAGCGTGGGCCGGAGCGCATACCCGCCCTGGTACGTACCGAACGTGATGAAACCGTTATCATCCCCCGCGGTATTGCCCGTGGGGTCCTTGTACCCGCCGCGGTCCTTGTCGCCCGAGCCGTAGGCGTACTGGAAGAGGATAGCCGGGTTGAATGCGGCGTCGAAGTAATAGTTAATCCCGAGCATCCACGCCATCGCCTTTACGTCGGCCTTCTCGTTCGTGGTTCCGATATAGCTTTCGCCCATCTCGTAGATGAATTCGGCGTAATAATCGAGCCCGTCGGCAAGGACGCCCTTGAGTCCCCCGCCATAGTACTGCGACTGGTAGCGTGTTTTTGTTCCCGCGTCTTCCTTGCCCTTGTCCATCTGCATGAGGCCCAAGAGATAGAGGGTCTGATTCGCCATCGTGCGTTCAATGGTGCCCCCCGCGAAGACGCGCTTGGAGCCGTCCGCGATGTCCCTGGTGCTCAGGCCGTAGGGGTTGTTGTCCTTCTTGAGGTAACCCGTGTACGCGCCAAACGCCTTCAGGTCGATTATGTTCGTAAAAATATCGACCTCGCCGCCGTCCGCGCGACCGTTCATGACAAGACCCGTGCCGATCACGTAATACTTGCGTCCCGCCGCGACCCGCAGGGCGCCCGAGGCGAACGTCATGTTGATATACCCCATGTCGAGATCATAGACGTTGTCGTCGGCCGCGGAATTGAATTTCTTATCCTTGATGCTCCCCGGAATCAGGTAATCGTCCTTGCCGCGCACATAGATATACGCATCCGGCCACAGGGTCATCTGCATCCAGAGCTTCGTGGTGACGATCGCGGAGCCGCTGTCGGGATCGGATCCCTTCTTCTCGTCGATCAATACCGGCGTCACCCAGCCGCCGTAGCTGAACACGAACGGGGCCTTGTTCTTGCCGGCAGCCGCCATGTCCGGGTCCATGCCAAGGTTGGGAATGAACCCGTCCTCGGACGCATAACCTGCGGGCTGTGCGAACGCGGGAGCGTACATGGCCGCGATCAGGAGCGCCGCACACGCAAATAATAGCTTTCTCATTTGGCGCCTCCCTTCTTCTCCATCATGACCCGTATGGTCTCGATGAGCTCGGAGCCGGAAACGATCTCCCACTCACCGCTGCCGGGAAGCATGATCTCCGCCGCGACGCACGCCGTAACCGCATAGCGCCGTGTTCCGATAACGGCGAACAGGAGCGAATCCCCGAGCTTCATCTGGTTCGCTATCATGAGCGCGAGCGTCCCCTTGCGAAGCGTTTCGCCCTCTGCGTACCGCGAGGCCTTGATGATCCCCTGCGCCTCAAGGAACTGCGCATCGGCCTGGAATCCCGCGGACTGACCGCCCGCCGCGGGGACGAAGAGCTTCACGGCGTCCCCGAAGGTGGCCGTTTCTTTTTTAGCGAGCTCGTTCACGAATCCGATGTCCTGCGCAAATACCGCCGACGCGCAGAACACAAGGATAAACGCGAGCATTTGTTTCATTTCATCCTCTCACACGTTTTGATGATCGTTTATACGCTTACGGCCAGATCAGGTCGACCGTCACCTTCGAAGGAAGGTTGTCGAATACATCGACCGGTGTCTCGGCGTTGTCGATCAGGTCGCTGTATATCTGGTGCGTCTGCTGTTCCTCGTCGGTGATCCCGTCGGGGTGCACCTTGACGAGCGAGTTGCCCCTCTGCTCGTTCAGGAGCGGATCGGGCCTGGGATTGCTGCCCGTCAGGTTGAAGAACGATCTTCCGCTCACGCGGTTGCTCACACCCCTGTTGTTGTGCAGGCGAAGGACGCCTTCCCTCGCGAGGGCGCTCATGCCCCGGACCGGGCCGAACGCGATGCGCTCCCTGGTCCCGCGGACGCTGGACGTCGCGACCGGGGTCGTAATGTTGAACCTGGTCTTGACCGCGCCAATCTTGTTGATCTTCGCGGAGACGCTCCCGTACTTGAGGCCCACGGAATTCTCGGACTCTTCACCCGTGAACAGGTTCTTGTATATCTTGATGGTGGTAAGCTGTTCCACCGTCATCTCGTGCCCGTCCAGGGAGAGGTCCACCGACGAAAACATGCCGGTGCTGATAAGGCTCCCTTCCGCGACAGGCATCCCGGCCCCGAGCATGTTCCACGTACCGCCCGGCGTGAGATACGCCGCGTAGCCGTTGACCGCCGTTGTCGTGACCGCAGAGTAGCCCGCGGTACCGAACGCCATGACCGCGAGTAAGGTCATAAGCAGTGTAGTCTTTTTCATTTTGGTTCCTCCTTAAAGTTCAAAATATTAACAACCGCCGTTTCCTATCGCCACATGTTCGACAGTATCCCCTTCTCCGAAGCTGTTAAAAGGCACAATTTTATATACCGATGCAGGATCTCCCTCGGTCTGAGTACAATCATCAGAAATTCCCTCGGGATCGTTATACGTTACGGTTGTCGATAACGGCGCAGCATCAAAAGTAACGATCTTGCTGAAGCTGCCTGTTATCCAATCATTGATGCCTGCACTCCATGTGCCCTGAGCTCTGTAAACGATATAGCCCTCTATATTTGTTGATTGGGTAAAAAGATCGAGCAGTAATGGATTTGATCCTGAAGTGCTTAAATAAAAATCGGAATTATAAACCGGGAGCAATCCCATATTAATACTTAACATCATCTCCTGCCCTCCTGATATGCTTTCGAGGGTTTCTATTCCACCGTATGTCCGGTTCACGGTTTGACCATTAAAGTATTGACCCACAACGATGAATGTATACGGGCCTCCCGCGGGAATTTCAAGCGTTGCCGCGCCCGTGACCCACTCCGGGTCGGTGTTGCTGAAAAAGACGGATGCGACCTCGCTTCCGCCGGATGTCGCCGTTATGGTGATCCTGTCCACGCTCAACTGCCCGGACGGCTGGTCCGCCTGCGCGTTGGAAGAAAGGCTTATCAGCGCAACTATCCTGTCGAACAGGGACGGCGCGTACGTTTTCGCCTGGGACGGGATGCCCAAGTTGATGGTGACGCGCGCCACGTCGGAACTGGAGCAGCTGATGAAAAAGAATGTCATGACCGCGATGATGGTCATATGTAGTGTAGTCTTTTTCATTTTGGTTCCCCCTTTCTAATAATCATGTGATTTAGCAGTTATCAAAGAATGCGGGTTGTTCGTCAGAATCGTCCCCTTCGCCAAATTCATTGATTGGTACTACGAAATAGCCTGATACCTCAATTCCTACCGCTAGGCAACCGGTTCCTAAAACCCCGTCCGTATCAGTGAAGGCGGTCGGTAAGGGGTATGCGGCGGCTTCGATTGTTTTTATCTTAGCATATGCCCCATAGCTCCAATAATAAGACTGATAAAAACTATCATAGGTATAGGTCGCATTGGCACGATGTATAATATACCCTTTGATGTTTTGGGAAACAGGGACAAATTGAAGTATTGGGTAGGAACCCGTATCAGCAACTAAAGTGAAAGTATAATCCGATACTTCTATCGGCAACAAGCCCATTTGTATCGGCAGGCTAGTCTCAGCACCACCGGCTATCGAATCAAGAAGACTCAATCCGCCGTATCGCTTATAGGTTCCATCCTGGGTATACCACGCGACCACGGTAAACAAGTATGGTCCTCCAGCGGGAATTTCCAGGCTTGTCTGCCCATCGTCCCAATCAGATGACGGAGGGTCGCTGGTGATAGTTTTCGTGACAACTTCGGCGCCTCCCGACGAAACGCTGATTACGATCGTGTCGATTTGGTAAGAAAGCCCTGTTGGCGGTTCCGCCTGTACCCTGGTCGATAGGCTTATCAGCGCAACTATCCTGTCGAACAGGGACGGCGCGTACGTTTTCGCCTGGGACGGGATGCCCAAGTTGATGGTGACGCGCGCCATGTCGGAATTTGAGCAGCCTGATGATAATGCGATTGCACAACACGCCAGCAGTATTGGGAATACCGCCTTCATTCTCCCCGTTTTCATATCACGCTCCGCACGTAATGAGATCTGTGTATCTGCGCCTATTACCATACGGGTTTCAAAAATGTACAAGCTTATTTTTGGCCCGAGTGTGCGGTGAACGTAGTTCATATTATGTCTTATGTCAAGCATTTTGCCCATGTATTTTTCATGGAGCGAGTGTGAGTCAATGCCAGTAAAATGTTCTGTGCGACTGATTTTTGTTTCATGGCCAGTGAATACCTCCTGTGACGTTAGGTCAGATCGGTTAATGTACAAAAAACAGGGGGAAGCGTCAAATGCGGGGGGAAAATGTTACCGGAAATGGGGACTGGATCGTAAACAGAGCGACCCCCTCCAGGCCTCTGGTGTACAGGAAGTACAAATGCAGCGGAGGACAAGGATGTCCGGGAGCTGCCCCCTTGGAAAAAGGGGGGAGGTGTGAGAAGCATGCTCGGTTGTCTGAAACGGTGTGAAAAAGCGTCCTTATAGCGGGATGTGCAATTGGCTTAAAGCGCCTTCCCCTTCACAAGGGGAAGGCGGCCGCGCGCAGCAAGGCCGGATGGGGGCGGCATCCCTCTGTCCGGGAGTTAAAAAAACCGGCCCTGGAAAGGACGTCGGGGAAACTGCGCTAATGTATTCCCGCCTAATACGATCGATAGCTGCTTGCCGGTTCGCTTGGTAAACCTTCTCCCTCACTGCTCACGACAGTAACCCTATAATAATAAGAGACAGGGAGTATGAGAGGGGGCGTATTTGAGGTCGATGTTTGCGCATTCGTTGAATTGGGGAAATAACCCAGAAATGAATATCCCCCTTCCGGTGAATCGGAGCGATACAGGTTGTAACCGCTCACGAACGCCCCAAGGCTAAGCGTGTTGGCGTTGTCCCAGTTCAAAAGGATATTCATCCCCCCGCTCGTTGCGAAAATTTCAACGATAGGTATCATTCGTATGGGGAGCGTCACATCATCCCCGGGGTTAAGATCGATCGTCTCGCTGCCGCCGTAATTCAGATATCCGGTTCCGGTGATGGTTGATTTGACGGTAATTCGTCTCTGTGTTCCTGCGGGTACCTCGGTTGAAAAACTGTCCGTTCCTGCAGGAAAAAGGGTTTCGATGGTTTCCAAACCGTCTCCCTCTATTTTCAGCAGGATGTCACCATGCGCATCCGGCCAATTTGTGGACATAGCCTCCGCCCTCGTGCCAAACAGCATCAAAACCCGGTCAATGATCGAGGGCGCCTCCGCCTTCGCAGTTGTGTAGTCCCCGATCACTATCGTCACTCGCGCCATATCGGAACTTGAACAGCCCAGGGCGAGCGTGGTCATCACGAGTATGCAGAGCATCCATCTGTATTTCATTTATAACTCCTGCACGGGTTGTTGGGAGGGGTACCAGTGTACGGGCCCCACTCTATATCTGTCTATGATAATGCATTACACAACGGGTGGGGGAATAGTGCAAGATATTATCCGGGTTTTTCGAATCATGGATTGCGCCGACAAATCGAGCGGGTCCATGCGATCCAACCCACCCGTGAACGAATCCGCGACCAACCCCCGGGTGGTGAATCGCGTTCATACCCGGGAGCAGTCGCCGCAGATCGAACCGTCTCAGCTTACATATACGAACGCGAATGGCTCCGAAGGTAGTCCATCACCATTAGTACTCGTTACGACGATTCGGACATAATAGGTCGTTCCGTTTATAAGGCTGACAGGGAACGAACCGAATGTGCTGATCGCACCGGCCGTATGGCCCACGAAGGTGTAGGGACCATCGATCGAGGTGGAAATGTACATGTCATATCCCGTTACACCGGTCTGTGTCACGGCGTCCCATTCCGCGGTGACTATGCCGTAGGCCGCCTGAATCCTGGTAATCGGGATCATAGTGATATGGACCGTGACGTCGTCGCCCGGGGAGAGGTCAATGACGGACATGCCCCCGAAATTCTCATAATCGGGGTTCGTCGAATAACTGCTCTTGGTCATCGAAACCACTGTCAACTTCCGTGCCGCCCCGGCGGGAAGCTCGGTCGTGAAGGTGCTGGTGTCCGTCGGAATGTGGGCTGTGATCGTTTCGATATCGGGCGCTTCTATGGTGAGCGTGATGTCGATATCGGAATCCAGGTGCGTCGACGGCCAGGGGGGCGCACTCACCGCCTCCGCCCTCGTGCCGAACAGCATGAGGAACCGGTCGATAATCGACGGGGTCTCGGCCTTCGCGGTTGCGAGATCCCCGATCACGATCGTCACCCGCGCTGTGTTCGTATCGGAACACGCGGGTACAAGCGCCAGAAGTGTTATCAGCGCGGCTATATATGCATTTCTCATTCTTCACTCCTCCTTGGGTGCTGCACGGGTGAACGCATCGCGCCTGCCCCGAATCTTGAATAATACAAAGGGGCGGGGCGGAATTCAAGCGCTCCCTTCGGCTCCGCTCAGGGAGCGGGCTGGAAATGGGGCATCGCTCGGGGGGTACGGTCTGCTGGGGTGCTCCCTTCGACTCCGCTCAGGGAGCGTGACATGGCTCAAGGGGGCGGGACATGTCTTAGCGAGAGGGACATGGCTCAGCGAGCAAATAGCGGATTGTCACTGTATGTAGTTTCTCGGGAGGGGAATTCGCTCAGGGAGCGGAGCCGAGGGTGGTCCCTGAGCGGAGTCGAAGGGTCAACCCGCCGGGAGGCGTATCAGCCACTCGAACCCGTACCGGTATCCGATTCGCTTCCAGTAGTACGCGCCCGTCATAAACAGCGCGAGCACCGCCGCGACGATAGCAAGCGTCTCCGCCTCGGAAAATGCCTTGAAGGTGCCGATAAGCCTGCTCAATTCCATGAAGAGCATGACGTGGATCATGAAGATGCTGAGCGAAGCGCGCCCCGCGCTCGCGAGCGGGCCTTCACTCGTGAGGAGCCCCCGGTGACCTATCCATGCGAAAAGCGCGACGGCAACGAGCGCCCCCCCGCCCAGCATGAGCAGGAGCGGCGGCTGGCCCGGATAGAAGTGCGCCTGGATGACGAAGGCGCGGTAAAAGGTCCCGTAGGTCGCGAACGCGAACCCGTGCCTGTAGGCGAGCGCGAGCGCCGCCCCCGCGACGAGACACGCGAACCCCGCGAGCGCGACCGCGCGGAAACTGTTTTTCATGACGAGCCGCGCGGCCGGGATCCCGGCGATGAAAAATGCCGTCCAGGGCAGGATGGGGAAATGGCCCTCCGCGAGCGCGAGCCGTGCGACGCCCCCCGCCTGGCCGTAGTCCGATATGCGCGTTCTATTGAAGAAGAGCGGCGAGTCGAGCCAGGTCTGCGCGAGCACGGCGCCGGCGAGCGCGGCGAGCGCGAGTAAGGCAAGCGACCACGAGGGGAGCCGATTCAGCCCCCCGGCGAGAATGAGCGAAATTCCGACAAGGTGAAGCACGTACCACGAACCGATGGTGAACCAGTGCGGCGCGGCGAAATTCAACACGTAACCGAGCGCGAGAATGCAGAGCCCGTGCGCGGCGAGCGTCCTGCCGGGGCGCGTGCGCGACGCGAACAGGTACGCCGATCCCGCGCCCGCGAGCATGACGAATAGCGGCGCGCTGAAGGCGCCCGTGCTGTTGAGCGCCATCATGAAGGGGTGCGCCTTGAAGATCGCCGTCATGTTGACCCAGGGCTCGCTCCACAGCCACGCCATGAGGTGCTGCTGCACCATGAGAATTATCGCAAGGCCCCTGAGCGCGTCCAGCCCGGGGTTGCGTTCCGGGCGATGCGCGTGCGCGGGAGTTTTGGAGGGCAGGGCGCTCATGCGGTCATGTTTCCGATATTGATGTGGTGCGCGGGAAAGCGCGCCGATTCACGGATGAAACACCGGGAAGGGGTGCGAAGGCAAGTAAAAAATACTTCCCGGCAGGGCCGTAACCAAAGATATCCGCAGTCGCGTCTCACTCGATAGGCATTGTTATGCCTTGTGAAGGCGCGGAAACGCTTCCGCGCCTTCACGCCCTTCCCTCATGAATACGAAAGAAAACTGAACATGCTCGACCCGGAACCGTCCAGCTCGGCATAGGCCGACCAGTCGGAGCCGCTCAGGTCGCCGAACGAGACGACCCGGTCGAACACCGGATAGCCGTGCACCGTGTCGGTGTCCATGAGGACGAACTTCCTGTTCAGCACGGCCACGAAGTGCACCGGGTGGAAAAATTCCATGGGCGCGCTCACGATCGAGCTGAAGGTGGAAGTAACCGATCCCGCTTTCCCGGCATACTGGAGGCTTTTCGTGAACCTGAGAATCTCGCCCACGGGCGTGGATACATAGCTCGCATTGATGACGTACACGTACGGTTCGCTGATTTTAACATGAAGCGACCTTCGCGTGATCATGCCGCCCACGTACGGCGCGCCGATTACCGCGCCCGCCTCCGGATCGAATCGAACCACGGCGTCGTCGCCGTTGTACACGCCCGAGATGTAAAGTATCCCGTCGTCCGCGACCGCGAGCCCGGTGACCTGGGTGAGGAGCGAGGGCGTATACGTTGCGTATGTGCCCGGGGTGAGCGTGGTCCGGCGGATCATGTTGCCCGCGTTTGCATAATACACGAGCCCCGCCGCCCGGTCGACGGCGACCGCGCGCAGCGATCCTCCCATCCCGCCGGAAGTGGTATCGTACCCTGAGAAGAAATTCGCCCCGCTGATAGTATCGATGCGTATCAGACCGCTGCTTCCCAGGGCGACGTAAATCCTTCCTCTCGCGTCGAACGCGACATCGTAGGGATTGTAGAGCGCGGGCGGTGTGTACGTCGACGGCGTCGTGTCGTTGATATCGTCGATCTGGATGATCGTGCCCATTCCGTAATTGGGAATCACCAGCTTCGTCTCGCTCGCCAGCATTTGAATCGAAATGGTCACGTCTTCGCCGGGGGCGAGGTCCGCATTCGCGCTTCCGGCGTATTCCAGGACCGCGCCCGGATCAAGGGGATCGATGTACGCCGTTACGGTCAGCACGAGGCCGCTTCCCGAGGGGACGTCGACTGAAATGGATGACGAGGTCGGTGAAAAGCTTTCCTCGAAGGTGACCATTCCCCCCTGCGTTACCTGGAGCCTTAACTTGGTAATATTCGCAGGCACCGCGGCGTGCGCGTTCGTGGGGAAGAGCGGAAACAGGGCGTAGATACGCTCGAAGACCGTCGGTGCGGCCTGGAGCACGGCGTGATGGGGAAGGCCCAGCATTATCGTTACATGCGCATAGCCTCCGCCCCCGCAGCTCCACAGCGGAAAAAGCGCGAGTATGATAATGGCGAAAATCAGGAATACACGAAGTTTCATGATGAATACCTCCAGGATACTCCGCGCCCGCGACTCACCGCTTTAGATAATCTTCCCACGCCGTACATGCGGCTGACGCCTGCGCGGACCAATAGAAGAAAATACAAGCCTCGCCGAGGTCTTTCAAGCGGCGGCGGTAAAAATGGGAAAAAACAGAAAAAATATTGATACACGGTGATGGGGAAGGGGGGGGTGCCGATACGCTTAACCTGGTAATCGAGGGTTTTTCAGTCCATCCATGCCGAACAGCGGAATGCTCACATGCGTAATTTTTCTCTGCGCAGTCAGGAAACCGGTATTTCCCGGGTGAGCTCTATCTCATCTTCCTTCAGCGCGCGCGCCGCATCGACGATCGAAGGCCACCAGTACAGGAGCTCGCCGTACATCCCCAGGATCTTTTTACCCAGGTCGCGCGCCTCCACAGGCGTGCGTCCCTGCAGCAGGTCGCTCGGCACCGATGCCTCGCCCTTGAGCGCGAACTCTTCCATTGATTTAATGGCGCGCTCCAGATCGCGCGCCCAGAAGGAGGGCTGGTGATTGTATTCCATGAGACTGTTTTCCATAAGGCCTATGCGGTAGCTCGCCTGCGCAATCCAACGGGATTTCATGAAGGACTCGTAGTCGGCGTTGTCCATGGAGGCGATGCTCTGAAGGTGCGTCCCCAGTGCACCCATGCGGTCGCGGGGGGAATCCATCCCGGGGGAAGGGCCAAAGGAATGCAGCGCGATGAAAACAATCTCCGAGAAATAGAGCAGGGCTTTTACCGCTGAATCCTGCGTGAAATTCCTTGCGCCGGAGGGGAAATGTGCGAGTGCCCAGGGGGGGTATCCTATCGCACAATCCTTGAAACATGCTTTGAGTGCATATGCGAAAATGAAGTCCTCGCCGCGCAGCACGGGGATGAATGGAGGGAGCAGATCACGGTTGTCAAGGCCTACGTTCATCCCGGGAAAGTATGGTCCGGGTGTTATGGTGGTACGCGTGAATACCTGGAGTAGTTCACGGGAATAAAAGGCTTCTCTATAGGCTTTCTCCGTGGATACGAGTCTCTCCCGGTTTGACATTTCAAGCATGAGGAAAGACCGGGGTGTTCCCATACCGGAATCGCCGTATGATCCCCCGGCTGTAGCGAGCACCTGTGCGCCGAAGGTCATAAGAGTATCAAGGAATTGCCCCGCACCCATGTCGAGCTTGAGCGCATTGGCATCCGCGTATTCGCGCGCGATGCCCGAAACCTTGCGGCCCAGTAATACCTCATGGACAGCAAGAATATCGGTATCCCTTGTCTTGACTTCATGCAGAAGCTCCTCCCGGCTGCTATAGAAATGCAGCCCTCCCGGTCCGGGAATTTCCGCGAGTTCCAGACCGCCTTCAAGCTCCGGCGATGGCGCCGGGGCGCATACAATGTCATCGTCCGTGCTGAGGGCCATGCAGCCGGTGGTTGCAAGGAGAGACGCATTCCTATTGGCGCCGTAGGTAAGGCCGCAGTTCAAAGTGTCGAAAAGCGCAAACCGGATCAGTTCCGGGGGAAGGCCGAGAGGTTCCAGCCGACGCGCAATCTCTTCGGCAAAAACTTTTTTTTCGACCTGCCCCGCATATCGTATGGCGATCCCCTCTTCGAGAGAGAGCTTCGAAAGCGCAACGACCATGTGTATCTCCGCCGAGACGTCGGTTGAGTCATTGAGCGCTATGTAACCCGGCGCGCGCCCGTGGACGTGCGCGTTCGCAATGAAACTCTTCATTCCACGGAGGAGGAGTGCCGGCCGATCCTTGGTGGGCCAGCAAATGGCCGAAATAGGCGCCGGTTTTTCGGTAGTCTGGCCGAATCGCGTTATGCGCCTGACAATTTCCGTGTGGGGGACCAGGAGCCCAATGGACACGAGCTCGCGGAGCGCATCGCGGGCCAGGGCAAGGTCCCCGCCGCCCCAGCCGCTCGCGGCCGCTTCCTGCGCGTGCTCTTCCAGAGTACGAAACCTGGTTAGCCTGTGAAGCATGAGCACAAGTGTTCCGTGGATTCTGAGGGTGCGGGATGTTGAATTATCGAAGACAAGATATTCTTCACCGTAAGAACGGTGAAGTTTCGGGTTCAAGGCAATATAGGTTTTATCAGCCGGGGAGTCGGTCCTGGTGTCCAATACCCTTTTCACTATGCCGTGCGAAGTTTACAATAGAGAATGCCGCATGATGACGCAGATGCGAGGTCATTGTGCGGCGATCGCGCCTAATCCTATGAAAATGAATAAAAACTGAAGTATGTGCCCATCGTCGATGAACCTGAATATTGATACTCTGCATATGCCGACCAGTCGCTGCCCTCCAGGTTTCCGAAAGATACGATGCGGTCATAGCTGGACGATGTGTCGGTATCCATAATCGTAAATTTCCTGTTGAGCACGGCCACAAAATGTACCGGGTGAAAGAATTCCATGGGGGCGCTTTCGATGGAGCCCATTGAGGAGGTGACAGCCCCGGTTTTCTCTATGAATTGGAGATTTTTTGAAAACTTGAGTATTTCTCCGACTGGGGTGGATATATAACTGGTATTGATTACGTAAACATATGGGTCATTAAACTTAACATGGATAGCCCTGCGTGTGATCATTCCACCTGTATAAGGTGTGTCTATAACCTCACCAGCCCCTGAATTCGCTTCGGGATCAAAATGAACAACGGCATCGTCGCTGTTATATACACCGGAAATATAAAGCGTACCATCATCGGCGACTGCGAGACCTGAAATTTGGTTCAAGTTGGACGGCGCATACGTTGCGTATGTGCCCGGGGTCAGTGTGGTCCGACGGATCATGTTGCCCGCGTTTGCATAATAGACGAACCCCGCCGCCCGGTCAACGGCGACCGCCCGAATACTGCCCATGGATGTTATATCATATGAAGAGATCTGATTGGAACCTAAAATATCATCAACTCTCACAAGTCCGCCTGAGCTGAAGGCGATATAGATTCTTCCGGCCGCATCGAACGCAACATCATTAGGAGAGTAGCAACCACCAACCGGTAATGAGAGCTTGTTATTCCCGGTAATGTCATCTACCTGGATAATTGTACTGTAGCCATAATCCGGAATCACAATCTTCGTCTCACTCGCCATCATCCGTATGGAAATCGTAACCTCATCCCCCGGCGACAGGTTCGCGTTCGCGCTACCCGCGTATTCCAGTACGGCGCCGATATCGGCGGGATCGATAAACGCGGTCACCGTGACCGTGAGCCCGCTTCCCGCGGGAACATCGGCGGATATGGACGAAGAACCGGGGGAGAAGCTATCCTCGAAGGTGATCGCTCCTCCCTGGGCAACCTTGAGCTTCAAACCGGTAATGTTCGCCGGCGGTGCGGCGTGTGCTAATTTCGGAAAGAGTGGAAACAACGCGCAGATACGCTCGAACGCGGTGGGTGCGGCCTGGAACGTCGCATGATGGGGGAGTCCCAGCTCGATCGTCAGGTGCGCGGTCCCCATGTTTCCGGAACAGGTCCAGAGCGGAAGCGCGGCAAGCAGCAGTATCAGGATTAACTGGCGCGGGCGGGAATTCATGGCAATACCTCCGGAGAGTAACCAAGGAATAGACCATATTCAGAACGTCAGGGCTATCAAGCACAATTTAACCTGGGTGTGTTTATTTTTCATGCGGGGATGCCGCCGGGGGGACCCCGTGGCGCGGGTCACGGGGGGTGGGCCCTCGCGGGGGCTTTCAAGTCAGGCATGCCGGTTCCGGCGATACGGGGCAATATCGGCCCCCGGGCCACCATCGCCTGTGTACGCTTTTCTCAAAGGCATTATAACAGGGATTAACAGGATGGACAGGATTAGCTTGTCCGGTTATTATACCAATCCTGAATATCCTGTGAATCCCTGTTAAATTCTCAAAGGCATTATAGCAGGGACTGTCAGGATGGACAGGGATTAGCTTGTCTGGCGAAAATACCGATCCTGAATATCCTGTAAATCCCTGTTAACTTACACGCCTTTTAAGGCATCGCGTGCTACGCCAATTTTCCCAGCGCCGCCTGAATGCGCGCGCACCCGTTTACGATGTTCTCGTCCGAGGTCGCGAACGAGAGCCGGATGAAATCGTCGTCGCCAAATTCCACCCCGGGCACCACCGCGACCTGCGCCACCTCCAGGAGGTAGGCCGTGATCGCCGCGGAGACGCTGGGA
>SCSX01000020.1 GCA_004297825.1 Spirochaetota bacterium | reverse complement strand
CTGGCCGGACGGATGGACGGGATCGAGGCGGCGGAGCAGATGCAAGCGCGCTATTCGATCCCGGTCATCTTCGTGACGGCGCTCTCCGACGAATCGACCCTCCAGCGCGCCAAACTCACCGCCCCGTACGGGTATCTCCTGAAGCCGTTCACGGAGAAGGAGCTGCGCATCTCCATCGAGATGGCCGTCTACAAGCATGACATGGAAAACAGGCTTCGCGAGAAGGACCAGTGGTTCGCGACGACACTCAAGAGCATAGGAGACGCCGTGATCGCGACCGATACGGCGAACCTGGTCACCTTCATGAACAAGCCTGCGGAACACATTACGGGCTGGAACGCGCACGAGGCGGCGGGACGGCCGCTCAACGAGGTGTTCAATATCATCACGCCCAGCATTTCCGCGGACGGGCGCGCGAAGCCCGGGATCGCGATCCCGGATACCGTCCACCCGCTTTTTACCGGAACCTTCGAGCTCCAGGATCGCGCAGGCGGAAAAAAAGACGTGGAATTCAACACCGCGCTCATACGTGACGACAAGGACGTCATCGTGGGGGGAGTGGTCAGCATACGCGATATCAGCACGCGAAAACGGCAGGAAGAGGAGCTTGTGCGGCACCGCGATCACCTGGAGGAGCTGGTGAAGGAACGCGCCGGGGAGCTCGTCGCCGCGAACAGGGAGCTTCGGCTGGCGAAGGAGAACGCGGAGATCGCCAACCGCGCGAAGAGCGAATTTCTGGCGAACATGAGCCACGAGCTCCGGACCCCGCTCAATTCCATAATCGGCCTTTCCAAGCTCATGCGCATGCAGACCGACAGCCAGGATTTCCAGACCTACCTGGATAACATTCTCTCTTCGGGGCAGCACCTGCTCCGGATATTCAATGATATTCTTGATCTCTCGAAGATAGAAGCGGGAAGGATGGAGTTCGAGCGCTCCCCGCAGCCGCTCTACCCGATAATCGCGGACACCATCGAGATGCTCCACGTTCAGGCGCGCGAAAAGGGTATCCGGATGGAGAACCGCCTGCGCGCGCCTGACGATGCGGCCGTCCCGGGGGATCGCAAGCGGTTGCAGCAGGTGTTCATAAACCTCCTTTCAAACGCGATCAAGTTCACCCCCCAGGGCGGCAGCGTGTGGGTGGAATCCCGCGTGTCCGATTCATGGGTGGAGACGGACGTGGGGGATACCGGCATAGGAATCGCGCCCGAGCACCTGGAATATATTTTCGAAAAATTCACCCAGGTGAACACCGCGATGAGCAGGGATACGCAGGGGACCGGGCTGGGGCTCACCATTTCAAGGAAAATAGCGCAGGCGCACGGCGGCTCCATCAAGGTGCGAAGCAACGCAGGCGGGGGGGCCGTGTTCACGGTGCGTCTGCCGCTTACGATTAAAATGAATGCTGCGGGAGAGGTCAAACATGGCGGATGAAACGGTTGCGGTAACGAACGCACGGCGCGCGGCGGTGCTGCACAAGCCGAAAGACCCCGTGCTCATAGTCGAGGATACCAAGGAAACCCAGGTGCTCCTGCAGGGGATATGCAAGAGCATGGGGGTGGACAGCGTCGTCGCCGCGAACGGGAGCCTGGCCCTCCAGATGCTCGAATCGCAGAAGTTTTCGCTCTACATCGTGGACCTGATGATGCCGGTCATGGACGGGCGCGCCTTCATCGAAAACCTGAAGGGCATAGAACCGGAGGCGGTCGTACTCGTGGAGACCGCGCTCGACGCGCCGGGAACCATAATCGATATCATGAAAATGGGGGTGTTCGATTATATCATCAAGCCCATCGATCCCGAAATATTCCAGCAGACGCTCCACAAGGCGGCGGAGTACAAGTATCTGCGCGATCTCGAGCGCCAGCAATCGCTCAATACCGGCAAGAAGCTGCAGAGCCAGATCGAATGGCTCAACTACAAGGAGAGCCGTCGAATTTCGGCGAAGGACTACGCGGAAACCAAATCGGTCTACAACCTCAAGACCTCGCTTTCCCAGGGCGCGGGATTCGGGACCCTGGTCACGATCATCGACGTGATCAAGGGGACGATGGAACATTCGGGCGACCGTTACCTGGTCAACAAGGACCTCGTGGACGTGCTCCTGGAAAACAACGAGTACTGCCGCCTCCAGCTGGACGGACTCCAGGCGGTAACGCAGATCATGGAGAGCAGCATCCCGCTCGAGCGGACCACGAGCGCCGTGCTCATGGAGGCGCTGCCGGGAATGATGAAGGCGGTGCTGCCCTATATGGAAAAGAAGGGGATCAAGCTCACGTTTCCCGTGATGAAGGCGCACTACAACCTCTCGATCAATTTCGAGAAGATGGGGCTCATGGTCGAGGAGCTCACGATCAACGCGTACAAGTACGCGCAGCGCAATTCCGCGATCAATATTTTCGCCCACGTGAGCGAGGGCTACTTCTGGCTTTCCTTCAAGAACGACGTTCCCCAGCAACCGTACGGCGGGATACCTAGAGAGTATGAAAAGCTGGTGATGGAGCCCTTCTTCCGCCTGCTTCCCCCCGACGAGTCGGCGGCGAGGATCGAGAAGTTCGGATTCGGGCTGGGGCTCGCGGTCGTGGACAACGTGGTGCGCAAGCACAACGGGGTCTTCCTCATCCACGACGCGCAGGATCACACCGGGAAGGACGTAAAGCTTTGTGTGCTCGCGGAGATACTCCTGCCGGTCATTATCGCCTGAGACGGCAGGGGGGCCGATGCTCCGGTTGCCCCGAAACCGCGCCCGCTGCGGACGGGCGCACTTGGAAAACCCGTCGGCCCGGTACAGTACCCGGCGGTATCGGACCCCCGGGACTTATCCTTTCTCCCCGCTCGCGGGAAATTATCCGACGCTCGTACACCCGCGCCGAATCGCCGATATTGATCTTCCCCTGCCGGGGTGCGCATTACGCGATCCTGCCGCATCATCCCGGGTCCCTTCACTCGTATCCGCCGGAATTCCTTTCCTGAGCCGAAAACCGGGAGCAAGAACGATTTAGGCCATATAATTTAGTATCACTAAATTTTCCATGGAATTCGCAGAAAGCGGCATCAGCAATTCAGAATGAAGAAATTGAATGATTGTTACGAACATGTTAATTTTACGTCAATATTAAAAATAATTGTAGAAATACTAAATTATTTATTCAGCATAACTAACTGTATATCCCAGTTTCTTTCCCAATGCGATGTCCCGCATTTGACGCCGGTATTTTCCCGGATAGATTGAATAAGTCACGCTTAACAACATGGTATTTCCGGCGGGCGAACCAATAATGACAGGGACGGAGGCCGGGCTTAAAATTGGCGCACAGGCGCGCGAAAAAATAACAATCATCCTGGAGGAACAGCATGTTCGAATGGCCAAAATCAAATGACGTTCTGTCGACCGTGAACAGGGGTAACTCCGCGGAGTCCGGACTGTGCACCCTGTGCAGGGCCGACTGTAAGGGAAAGTGCGAGACGTGGCTCTCGTGCATGAAGGGACGAAAGCTTCTCTATCCGCGCGATTTCGGCGCAATCACGGCGGGGAGTGCCAATACCACGCACGTGGGCGTCAATTATAACGCGCTCCGGATCAACGGCTACCATTACGGCGCGAACGGCCTGGCGAAGGGCCTCTCGAGCGAGGCCGACGACTGCGTGTTCCCGAACGTGAGGCTGGAAGGCGAGTTTGGCGCCGGTGTGAAGACCAGGTACCGCGTCCCGATCATGACCGGCGCACTGGGTTCGACCTTTATCGCGGCGAAATACTGGGAGTCCTTCGCGGTGGGCGCGGCCCTGGTGGGCTACCCGATAGTTATCGGTGAAAACGTCGTGGGCGTGGACAAAAAGTCCATCCTCAAGGACGGCAAGATCGAGAGCGCCCCGGAGCTCGAGCGCCGCATAGACGTGTACCTCAAGTACTTTGACGGCTACGGCGCGATCATCGTGCAGATGAACGTCGAGGACACCCGCAACGGCGTCGCCGAATACATCATCAACAAGTACGGCGAGAAGGTCGTGCTCGAGCTCAAGTGGGGCCAGGGCGCGAAGAACATAGGCGGCGAGATACAGGTGACCGACCTCGAGTACGCGCTCTTCCTCAAGAACCGCGGCTATATCGTCGACCCGGACCCCGGCAAGCCCGAGGTGCAGGAGGCCTTCAAGAGCGGTGCCATCAAGTCGTTCGCGCGCCACAGCCGCCTAGGCTACACCAACCTGGATACCGCGGAAGAAGTGACCAAGGACTTCATGAAGGCGATCAAGTACCTGCGCGGCCTGGGCTTCACGCGCATCACCCTGAAGACCGGCTCGTACGGCATGGAAGCGCTCGCGCAGTCCATAAAGCTTGCCACCGACGCGAAGCTGGACCTCCTCACCATAGACGGATCCGGCGGCGGCACGGGCATGAGCCCCTGGAACATGATGGAAAGCTGGGGCGTTCCCTCCATCCTGCTCCATTCAAAGGCGTACGAGTACGCGGGCATTCTCGCGGCGAAGGGCAAGAGGGTCGTCGACCTTTCCTTCGCGGGGGGCCTCGCGCGCGAAGACCACATCTTCAAGGCGCTCGCGCTGGGCGCGCCGTACACGAAGCTGGTCTGCATGGGCCGCAGCCTCATGATCCCCGGTTACCTGGGCTCTAACATCGAGGGCGTGCTCTACCCCGACCGCAAGGCCCGCCTGAACGGGAACTGGGACGAGCTTCCCAAGACCGTCACGGAAAACGGGTCGAAGCCGGAAGAGATCTTCGCCGGGTATTTCGACGTGCAGAAGAAGGTAGGGAAGGACGAGATGAAGAACATCCCCTTCGGGGCGATCGCCGCATGGACCGCCGCCGACAAGCTCGCCGCCGGTCTGCAGCAGCTCATGGCCGGGGCGCGCAAGTTCTCGCTCGACCAGATCACGCGCACGGACATCTTTTCGGGTAACCGCGAGACCGAAAAGGAGACCGGCATCACCTACATCACCGAATACCAGGACGAATCGGCGAAGAAGATACTCAACAGCTGATCCGGAAACAAAGGCCGCCCCGAAAGGGGCGGTTCTTTTTAAAAGCAACAGGCGTAACCGCGAATAGACGCGAATTGTTTGGTTCGGTAATAACTGGATTGGCGCGCATTGGCGTGTATTCGCGGTTGCCCTTGTCCTTGCCGGTATGGAAAATTTTCCCGCTTTCTCTTTGACAAATAAACGATACTCCGTTGAATGATTCGGAAGCGCAGCTCTGCGGACAGCCGGGGCCGTTTCCGGCGGCGGAAAAGGGAGTAAGAACCCGATTCCGGCCTGTTTTTAACAGTCGGCCTCGGACGCCGCACCCTTTCCTGTGGAAAGCGCCGCGCGCGTGCTTAAATGGCAGTATCCGGCGACGGATACCCGGGGAGACCGATATGCACCTCATTCATTCGAACGAACTCATCAAACCGACACTGGGCAGGATGGTGGTGGAGGCCCCCTATGTGGCCGCGTACCGCAAGGCCGGCCAGTTCATCATGCTCCGGATCGACGAATACGGGGAGCGCATCCCCCTGACCATCGCCGATTCGGATCCGGAGAAGGGGACGCTCACGCTGTTCTACCAGATCGTGGGCAAAACGACCAGGAACCTCGCCGACAAGCGCGCCGGGGAGCGTCTTAGGGATATCGCGGGACCACTGGGGCACCCTACGGATATCCGCAATTACGGGACCGCGGTCTGCATCGGAGGCGGAATAGGCATTGCGCCGATATTACCCATCTCCCGGGCGATGAAGGCGGCGGGCAACAAAACCATCAACGTAATAGGCGCGCGAACGAAGGACCTGCTCATCCTCGAGGACGAGCTCAGGAGCACCGGCGACGAAATGATCGTCTGCACCGACGACGGCAGCTACGGAAAGAAGGCCTTCGTGACCGGGGCGCTCGAGGAGATTATCGGGCGTGAAAAGGTGGATATCGTCGTCGCGATAGGCCCCGTGCCCATGATGAGGGCGGTGAGCGAGCTGACTCGCGGGCACGGGATCAAGACCTTCGTGAGCCTCAACTCCATCATGGTGGACGGCACGGGAATGTGCGGCGGCTGCCGCGTATCGGTCAAGGGGGAGAAGCGCTTCACCTGCGTGGACGGCCCCGAGTTCGACGGGCACGAGGTCGACTTCGCGGAGCTCATGGCGCGGCTGGGCACCTACCGCAGCGAGGAAGCCGAATGCATGGAGCACCACAATTGCAAGCTGGAGGGGGTCACGAGCCATGGCAAATAAAATTCCCCGGCAACCGATGCCGGAACAATCTCCCTCCGAGAGAAGGAGGAATTTCAACGAGGTGCCCCTGGGGTATACGCTCGAGATGGCGCTCCTGGAGGCGGGTCGCTGCCTGCAGTGCAAAAAGCCCACCTGCGTGCTGGGCTGTCCCGTGCAGATCGACATCCCGGGGTTCATCAAGGCCATAGACGAGAGCGATTTCACGAAGGCCATCGCGATCATCAAGAGGACGAACGCGCTTCCCGCAGTGTGCGGAAGGGTGTGTCCCCAGGAGACGCAGTGCGAGGAGCGCTGCGTCCTGGCGAAGAAGGGGGACCCCGTCGCGATCGGCAAGCTCGAGCGCTTCGTATCCGACTACGAGCGCGTCATGGTCAACATGCCCCTGCCCGAATGCGCCCCCGACAACGGGAAGAAGGTCGCCGTCGTGGGCTCGGGCCCCGCGGGGCTCACCGCGGCGGGGGAGCTCGCGAAGCTTGGATATCGAGTAACGGTCTTCGAGGCGCTGCACAGCCCGGGCGGGGTCCTCGTGTACGGGATCCCGGAATTCAGGCTTCCCAAGGCGATCGTGGGCTACGAGATAGAGGCGCTCAAAAAACTCGGGGTCGAGATCATCGTCAACAGGGTCGTGGGGATGGGCGAGACGGTGGACGACCTGCTCGACCGGGGGTTTGGCGCGGTCTTCATAGGCTCGGGTGCGGGGCTCCCGCAATTTCTCGAGATACCGGGCGAGAACCTTCAAGGGGTATACTCGGCGAACGAATACTTGACGCGCGCGAACCTCATGAAGGCGTACCGCTTCCCGGAATACGATACCCCGATCATCCGCGCGGACAACATCGCGGTGTTCGGCGGGGGGAACGTGGCGATGGACTCGGCGCGCACGGCGCTGCGCCTGGGCGGGAAGAACGTGTACCTGGTCTACCGGCGCTCGAAGCAGGAGATGCCCGCGCGCGCGGAGGAGGTGCACCACGCGGAGGAGGAGGGGATCGATTTCCGCCTGCTCACGAACCCGGTGCGCTTCATTGGCGACGAGAAGAACAGGCTCACGCAAGTCGAGTGCCTGCGCATGGAGCTTGGCGAGCCGGACGCGTCCGGCAGGAGGCGCCCGGTCCCGGTGAAGGGGTCGGAGTTCCGGCTGGATATCGATGTCGCCATCATCGCGATCGGGAACTCCCCGAACCCGATCATCCAGAAGACGACGAGCGGCCTGGCGACCTCGAAGCACGGCACCATCGTCGCCGACGAGAACACGATGAAGACGAGCAAGAAAGGCGTCTTCGCGGGGGGCGATATTGTCAGCGGCGCCGCGACCGTGATCCTCGCGATGGGCGCGGGGAGAAGGGCCGCGCTCGCGATTGACGAGTATTTGAAGACGGGGGAGTGGTGAAACGGCGCACCTGTTGAATAGTGGCAAAATGTGAGAGTGGCTTTAGGGCCGCTCTTTTTTTGAGCGCGAAGGGCGTAATTACAGCCAATGAAAAGTGGGCCACCGGCATTGGCGGATTTGCTTGCCGCTTCGAGTATGCGTTGACTTTTCATCACCGTTTTTTTACAATTTGTGGAACGGCTAGGGGCCGCTTTGCCCGGATGTCCGGGAAAAGCGCGATTTTTTGACCGTGCAAATTTTAAGTCCCTTGCCTACGGGCTTTTTGCCGGGGAAAGGTGGGCTTTTAGAAGAGGAAACTTTCGAGCAATGGTGTTATGTCTAAGCGCTTTTCTTGGAAAGAGGACGCAAATTCATTGATAATTATTTTCAAATTATGAAAAATAAATTCGGAGAAGCAATGATTATTCGATTATTGTTAAATATTCTATTTCTGTTTGGAATAGTTTCGCTGGCCTATACAAACGGCGGGCCTATTGACGGCTCAAGCTATCAGCGTACCGGTACTATTTCTCCCAAAGATAATGTTTCGGTACAGCTGGTTGAGGAAAATCTTAAAATAAAGCTGGAAGGCGATGCTGCTGTTGTTGAGGTAATCTATATTCTACAGAACGGGAATGACAGTACCAAGGTAGACTTTGGCTTTCCTGTTGATATTTCCCAGGAGTTTGGCGACCCGGGATCTGCTAATATTCAATATTCTATAGCTGACGGTAATGCTCCATTAAATTATAAAATAATTGATGATACAAGTGAGCACATGATAACTATAGATGATAAAACATCTATTAAATGTAAAACAACATGTTTTGTGTCGAACCTTATGTTTCATGCACAAGAGAAAAAGTGCATAACAGTTAAATACAGAATCCCCTGCTCATTCACGGACTGGGCGGTAAGTAAAACTATTTTCCCGATTTACTACGATCGCAGATTCATGTATAGCTTTTCCTTTGCGTCCGGATGGGCAGACGGCAGCATTGGAAAACTTTCCGTAAAAATTGATACGTCAGCCCTGTCGGAACCGGGCATAAAGATTAAACGTGTGCTGCCGTCTTACCTTGTTAATAAAAATCCGGTGTATGAATTCACGATGAAAAATGTTCAGGCCGCTGCGCTCAAGGATCTTGTAATCGAATATGACGTATCAGAAAAAAAATTGGCCGATTTCTTTATCACTCACAAAGCTGATGTCTCTGAAATTTCCATAAAGACATCATCTCATCTGAAGGGAAATTACTCCCCGAGCAACATGCTTGACGGAAACACGGCTACTGTATGGGCAGAGGGAGTTGAGGGAAATGGCGAGGGTCAGTGGATTGAGTTGACTCTGAACGGGACTCAGATCGGATACCTGGGAATCCTGAACGGGGTCATTCTTTCCGAAGAACTATACAAGGGAAATGCCAGGATCGCCTCACTAAAGGTCGATTGTTATACATTAAATGACGGCGTTGAACGGAATATGTACGGGGATAATTATATTATAAATCTTAAAGACTGTAGTTTTAAAGAGGCGCAGAATCCGGTGCAGATTCTTGATGTAGGCATGTTCGCGCCGATATCCAGGATACGCCTGACAATTATATCCACTTATCCCGGCACTAAATACGAAGACTGCTGTATAACTGACTTGATCATTTTAAAGTAATACTAAAATGCGCTTAATCCTGCTCGTCATCTGCTGCATAATGAGTACTTCGACAGAAATGGACCCCCCGGATCCATTGAATCTTAAGAAGATCAGTGTGGAATTGCAGGATGGTTCACGCTGTTCCGGCGGAACAGTTTTCATGCGTCCGGGAGAGAAGGCGGTTTTTCGGGTTTCTGAAAGCGCGAAAGGCATGAGATGGTTTCTAATAAAGGCTGATTGCCGCGAGTATGACCAGTTCGCCTATTGGAAAAGCAGCCGGCGCGGACCCATGAAACTTGCGTATCGCGTTTATGATACAGGCATCACTGATGCAGCCTATTCTATTATTGCTGATGAATGCGGCACCATATACCTTTACAATGGGAACATGCCCCATGATGCAGTAATTGCAGAAGACCTTCCACTGCAGGTGAAGTATACGAACAGGATATTTCAGATCACTGTGCGTTTTGATGATACCTATACCGGATATCTGAGTGAATTATCCGGCACGCCCTTTATACTCCCGCCAGGTCCGGTGGGCGATTCGCATCAAACTGACTTGCGAATGGGCAGCGACTGTGCGGAATTTGCCATATACGGCATGAGAAGAATGCAGAGAAAAATACCTTATACCGGACCGGGCGGAATTCTTGACCATCTTACCATAAATGCACAGGGTTGTGTTCCTGACGCCCGGGGATTGTATCATGACAGTAATGGGAAAACGATCCGTGTTGAAAAATCGGGCGTGCAGCGCGGCGATATTATTCATTTCGGAGCACAGGTGTCCGTGTTTTACGAAGACCGTGGCATTCCCGGATTACTTGATAAGGACGATATTCTTATGCAGAGCTACGGAAGTTGTCCTGTAAAGACTACGTTTGAGCACTGTTCGTTCTATCATTATCCATTTAAAGTAGGGCAATGGAAGTAGTTGTGTTATGGGTATTTGTTGAAATTTATGATTATAGTTTCATATTTGATCTTTTTTGATTAAGAACATCAATAAATAAGGAGAGGAAACTATGTCTGAACATCAGCTCAGCCCCGCAGAAACATTAGAGCTCATGATCGTCGCTCACAATGCCGGTGATTACGACACTGCACAGAGCTATATCCACCCAGAAGCCATTAACCACGGGCCGCCCCCCACCGACGGAGTGGTCGGCTGGCGGCAGAGTTGGGAAAACGCGAAGGCGATGTTCCCCAAGATGCATACCCACATCGAGGCGACCGTCGCCCAAGGCGACATGGTCTGCCACCGTTACAAGGTTTCTGGCACAGCCGCCAATGGTAAAGAGTTTTCCTTCCTGGGTCTTGACATGGTTCGTGTAAAGGATGGCAAGGTAATCGAGCATTGGGCACTGGGGGACTTCGCTGGCCTGAACGCCCAGATTGCCGACTAGTCGCACCAGCAACTTCGAGAAGCCGCACACGGCGAAGCAGCCTTGAGTACTTTTGGCTCCAGTCTGCGGAATCTGTTTTACAGGCTATGGGAGTGAGTCGTGCCGCCCAACAGTACACTCCAGCCGTGTTTTTTTGCCAGCTGTCGCTACGGTAAAACACGGCTAAATTTTAAGCGCCGTGCCGGGGGCACTTTGACCTGGGAGTAATGACTTTTCCGGGGAGGACGCTTCCGATATTAACCGTTATGTCGGCGAGTTTTTCTTGGAAAGAGGACGCAAATTCCTTGATATTAAAGATCGGGTAAATACCATATTGGCAATGAGCGCCATGTGCACCAAATTTACAGCGGGTGCGGTTATAATTTTATCGTTATTCGCATTGCTTGGGACCCCGGGCGGCCTGGCGGCGCTGGGCGGTTATTCCGGAGCTTATAACGGCTTCTACCTTCCGGTGGGGGTCAACGCGGGCACCTCCAGTCAATTTGGTGCACATATCGGCGGCGAGTTAAGCATCGTCTACATGTACGATCTTCGATCGACTGCGCGGACGCTGACATCGTTTACCGGAGTATACGCAGACTATTTGTTCTCAAAAGGAGCGTGCAGGGCGTCCTTCGGCATTGAAGCAGGCATCTATCCCCTTATATTCGACGTCGGTTATTTATATCTCGACATGAACAATTCCGTTTACCGCGGTTTTGTCGCTCGGCTGACAACAATCCTTTTTCCTCCCATGCCTGTAATGCCCTACCTGCGATTCGGCAAGATCGACAACAATGAGGAGATTAACACCTTTATTGAATTCGGCGTACTTGCGAAATTCCCGGTTTCAACGCACTGAAAACGTACGATATGGTGTTCAAGATAATGCTCCGCGCCCCCGCCGTGTACACATTATAAAAGGATTTATATTCCGCCTAACGCCTGATTCACATTCACCCTCTCTCCCCGGAAAAAGGGGCCGGAGGTGAGGTCGTCCATCCCACGATAAAGCTTGATCGTATGCCAGGCAATGCCGGGGTCGTCCATGAGCTAAGAGGGTCTGCAGGTCGCGCATGAAATGTATTAAATTTCTGCCAGTGTTTTCAGCATGCTATTCATATTGCATAAATGGAGCGGCGTGTTCTCTTTTAATATCAAGGAAAATGAATCCTAGACATGAACGCACCTCAAAGGAACAAATCATCACTTTCTATTCGCCTTCCCCCTATTCGCCGGCGGCTGATCCATTGATGCGCCGGGCGCGTATGCCCAGTTCTGGAGGTCGGCGCGAATCCGGTCCCGCCAGCCGTCGTCCCAGGTGATCAGCACCTCGCCCGATTTGATCTCCCAGTGCCCCTTGATAATGTCCGCCACGCCGGGGACGGACTTGATCGCGGTCATGTCGTCGTTCAGCATGAAGTTGACCAGGCCGATATTGTAGGAGATATCCCATCCGCCCGTATAAAAATACTTTGGGTCCTTCTTCGCCACGCCCTTGTTCGCGGGGGGCTTTTCCAGCGAGGCGCCGGGGGCGTACGCCCAGTTCGCGAGGTCGGCGCGGATTTTGTCCCTCCATCCGTCCGACCAGGTGATCAATGCCTCGCCCGACGTAACCTCCCAGGTTCCCTTGACGCTCCCTGGAAGGCCCGGGATCGATTTGTTCGCCGTCCCGTCCCTGTTCAATGCAACAATGACGACAAGAGTGGAGTAAGAGATTTGCCAGCCGTCGGCATAGTAATCTTTGGTCCCGGCCTCCGGTTCCGCATGTACATAAGAGGTGAGCAACAGGATCAGGATGATGCCGACTATACTGCGCTTCATGGGGACCTCCTCTCTTAACTGGGTGGAAAGTTCAGGAAATTGACGTGATGTAGCATTATTTTTTTCGTCATGTCAATATATTTAAGCTTCCAGGCCGTGGGGCTTTTGGCCGGGGAAGGGGAGCATCTTTAATGAGCATACTTCCGAGAAGCTTGGTTATACCGGAGAATGTTCCCCTGTAAGAATTCAAAGAGGACGCATTTTCCCTGATATTCAAGGGGATAACAGCCTTCACCGTCCCTTACCGTAACCGCTGGGGTTTCCGACGCGTTCATATGACGCTGTTCTGAATATGGGTAATTGTGTTGCGCTCCATGAAAGAAGTAGATAAATTTGGTCAAATAGTGCGGTTGGTACGGTGAAAAAACATCATTATCTCCATTCACTTGCTCTTGTTTTTCTTTTCGCCTCATGTTCGATAGCGCGCGAGAACCCGGTCGGAGAAAAACGTATCCGGTTCGAAGACCCGTCGCGCCGCAGTTGGACAGCTAACGCGCCGCGGCCTTTAATGGTCACGGTGTGGTACCCGGCGCAAAAAGGCACACGGGAGCACCTGTCGTTCGTATCGGTATTCGAGGCCGGATGGTCGACGAAGGATGCGGACATTTCAAATTCAAAAGAAAAATACCCGTTGATAATGCTTTCTCATGGGACCGGCGGTTTCGCGGCGAGCATAGCCTGGCTCGGGAAAAAACTTGCCCGGCGGGGATTTATTGTCGCGGCGGTTAATCACCACGGAAACACCGGCGCGGAATCAAAAACGCTGCTCCAGGGGTTCGTGCTCTGGTGGGAGCGGCCCCGGGATATTTCTGTTTTGATCGACCGGCTGATCGACGACGCTCTCATGGGCCCGAAAATCGACGCGCATAATATCGGCGTCGCCGGTTTTTCGCTCGGCGGATACACGGCTCTTGCGACTGTCGGAGCCCGGCTGGATATTGAAAAATGGGGAACGTATTGCGCGGGAAAACCGAGCGACCCGCAGTGCAGTCTGCCCCCTGAAGCTCCCTTTACGATGGACGAGGCGAAGGTTTTTATTGAATCCAATGCCGATGCGCTGGAATCCTGGAAATATGCGGATGACGATTTCTCCGACAAGAGAATCAAGGCCGCGTACGTCATCGCCCCCGTCCTGGGTCCCGTAATATCGCCCCGGAGTCTTGCAAAAATCGATGTTCCCGTAAAAATCGTCGCGGGCGGCTCGGATGATCAGGGAATTCCCGCACTGAACGCCATGCCGATATCCGGGCTGATTCCCAATTCACGGCTATTAGTGATGCCGCATGTCACACATTATATGTTTTTAACCCGCGGGAACATCGCGGGTCGTATAATGGCGCGCAGGTATTTCATCGATCCCGAAGGAACGGACAGAACAAAAGTTCAGGATGACGTTGGCGATGACGCTACCGCGTTTTTCAACCGGCATTTAAAAAATTAAGGGGAGTGGCGGAAAGCAAACGATCAGCCGTACTACCAATATGACGCTGAGCATCGCATCCCCCACAATTGCGGGAAAGGATACAGCGGCAAAAAATTTTAAGCCCCTGGGCCGGGGGCTTTTTGCCGGGGAAGGGCGGCTTCTTTAAGGAAGGCATTACCTGCGGCGCCTGACAACCGGTTACAGCGGGCGGCGTCGACGCGCCGACGCCGTCCTCCTCGGCCGCAAAACATACGAGATCTTCGCGGGGTCCTGGCCCAGGTCCACCGACCCGGCGGACGAGATTGCCACGGCGCTCAATAATCGGCCGAAGTTCGTCGCTTCGCGGACACTCGATAAGGTCGACTGGAATAATTCCATTCTGCTCAAAGGCGATGTTGCCGAGGAGGTCGCGAAACTCAAGGCCCTGGCAGGCGGCGAGATTCAGGTCCACGGCAGTGGCAACCTTCTGCAGACCTTGCTTAAGCACGATCTCGTCGATACGCTGCGCATCTGGCTGTTTCCCGTGGTTCTCGGCAGCGGGAAACGTCTGTTCGGCGAAGGCACGATCCCTTGCAGCTTCCGGCTTGTCGATACGCAGCAAATTACAACGGGTGCCGTTCTGCACGTTTATGAACGCGCAGGCGGTCTCAGGTACGGCGAGGTCGAGGTCGGCGAGAAGCCGGTGATCTTCGACTGAGATTCGGCAGACCAGTGAGAATTGCTCATGTGGATTTTCACTCCCACCGGGCAACGCCTGTCCCTCCCTTTTAGCGGGAGGATTCATGTTCTCAATCCGCGCACTAATGACGTTTTCAATGTCATTTTGACGAACGAAGTGAGGAAAAATCCTATCGTTCCGATTAAGATTCCTCGCTTCGCTCGGAATGACATGCCTGGGTAAATTTCAGTACCGCCCAAGATGGCGATTTCTGCTGTAGTGGGGACATCGAAGAGTAAAACAGCGATAAGGATGTTCAACAAGTTTCCAGAATTGAGAAAAAAAATTGTGGCAGTCATTTTTGGAGTAGGTGATATTATGTCACGGCAGTGGGTGGAAATAAAAAAATGATTTGTGAGTATATAAAAACCCAAGATGAGATAGACAGGCGGGAAAACCAGGGTAAACTATCTTGGCTATGTAGAAAAAGCCCCTACGAGGCCAATCAAACCCCCACCTCTGGTGGGGGGAGCCCAGTTTGCAAATTCCAAGATAATGAGGTATATACATGATTTCAACGAACGATCTCAGGCGCGGAATGGTCATCAAGCTCGACGGGGATCTGTATTCGGTCGTGGAGCAAAACCACCACAAGCCCGGCAAGGGCGGTGCGATTGTCCGGGTCAAGCTGCGTAACGTCAGGAAAGGCAATGTCATGGACCGGACTTACCGGCCGTCGGAGAAGGTGGAAGACGTGAGGCTGGAGCATCGCCCCATGCAGTACCTCTACGAGGAGGGGGACCATCTCGTCTTCATGGACACCGAGACCTACGAGCAGGAATCGATCCCCAGGGATGCGATCGGCTCGGCCGTTGGTTTCCTTCAGCCGCAGGACGTCTGCGAGATCGCCATCTACGAGGGGGAACCAATCACCGTGACCCCGCCGGCGGCCGTGGTGCTCAAGGTGACCTATGCCGAACCGGGCGTAAAGGGGGACACCGCGACCAATGTCACCAAACCGGTGAAGGTGGAGACCGGGGCGGAGGTTAAGGTACCGCTATTCATCAACGAGGGCGACTTCATCAAGGTGAACACCGAAACGGGCGAGTACATGGAACGCGTCAAGAAGTAGATCACGGGTCCTGCTTTCAATGACGTATCCGTTACAATGATGCGCATCTGCCGATATATCAAGTTTTAGTATCCTTCAATATATCGTTTTTATTCAGTATGTGTCCGTAAAGCTTCACAGCGCAGTCGGGGCACAAGCCGTGAGTGAAGCGCGCATCCGTGTGGATCGTCATGAAATGCTCCACCTGCTGCCAGTATCCCTGGTCGTCCCTGATCTTTTTGCACGATGCGCAGATGGGTAGCAAACCGCTCAGGACATTGACCTTCTCGAGTGCCCTTTCCAGTTCCCCCGTACGCTCCAGTACCCGGATTTCGAGCTGGTCTCCCGCCTGCCGCAATTCCTCGAGGGCGTTATCGACACGGCCGCGCGTAGCGGCGAGCTCGTCGCTCATCATGTTGAACGCATCGACAAGTTCGTCGAATTCGTCGAAGGTGCGGTGTTCGATGTGTCCATCCAGGCGCCCCGAGGCTATCTCCTGGCAGCGGCGCATCAAGGCCTGGACGCGCCTTGACAACCCGCGCGAGAAAGAAAGGCCAAACAGCAGCGCCAGCAGTATCGACGCGAGGAGCGATATGACCCCCACCAGGCGCAGCTGCGACAGCTTGCTTTCAACCTCGTTGGCCCTCATATCGATGCCGATAAGGTACTGGCCGCCGCCGTTCCGCAGGGGCGCATATCCCGAAAGGAACACCCCCCACTCGTCGCGCAGCAGCTTGTCGTCAACCGAGGGTTCATGGAAGCCTGTGAGCATCAGGGACGGCGCATCGTCGTATTCGCGTCCCGGCTCCGCCTGCTTTTCCGTTTCATCGGAATCGATCACGAAATGAACGCGGCCCTCTTCCTTGCGCATGATGTAGAGGAACGCGATGTCCGGGTTGGTGCGGCGCATGCGGCGAAGTCTCTCGAGGGTCGACCGGTATATTTCCCGGCCCGTGTCCGCGGGGGTGCGGATCGCATCGAGGTCGCGGGCATCGATTCCCTCGCTCAGGAGGGCCGCACTGTTCTGGAGCCTGGACCGAAGGCTGTACATCATGTTTTCAATGGCCCGGTCGTAGAAGAAGGTGCCCACGCTGCCGGAGACCAGGAAAACCGCGAAAAAGTGGCTCAGGAAGAGCTTCGTGGCGAAGCGTGGACGGATACTCGATTTGTGCTTCATGATGACTCCTTCGCGCGGAGATAATCGCCCATGGGATTACTGCTGCCTAATATGACAAAATCCTAGCAATATACACTTTACATTCAATTAAATAATCGATATTGAATGTAAACTTTTCCCGTATGCATTAAAAAAATATTGAAAATGGGGTCTTGTTGCCGGATATTCATGGGCCAGGGGACAAGGCAATTTCCACCCCTCACGGCCGATACCCCCGGAATATTTTTATAACTATGATCATGGGTAAATCGATGCCCTGAAGAGTGAGAATGCATGAACTGCCCACAATGCAATCAGCAGCTTAATGAACGATCCCTCCTTGATACGCCGGTTGCGTTTTGCGACGTATGCAAGGGGTGGTGGTTCGAACCTGTGGACGCGAAAGCCCTGGCAAGGACCTGGAAGAATTTCCCCGACGCGTCCGGTTCCAGCCCTCATAAATGGCGCGAGGCGTTGTCGTCGTGTCCGCGTTGCGGCATACCGCTTATAGGATATTATCACCCCGCGTACAACACCGTGGTGAAGGTGGAAAAATGCAGGAAATGCGGCGGCTTCTGGCTCGAAGACGGCGAGATTCGGCGATTGTCGATTTACCGCGAAAACATCGATAAGGACCGCCGGCCCGGGAAGGAGGAAACGCCCGCGGCCCGGTATTTGAAAAAAACGGGTGCGTTCGCGATCATCGCCTCGGCGGCGATTGTCTTACTGGCGTGCCTGGTGCTGTATTTGGTGAATACAGGCGCATTTCGATAGCAGTCATCATGGACGCCGAATACTTTTTCAACCTGAGGGAGCGCGACCTGCGCCGGGAGGGCGTGGCGATCGGGGAGGGGCAGTTCCTCGCGGAGCGCATGCTCGCATCGGGCGGGGAGATGCGGGAACTCCTCTTCAGCATATTTACGGAGCATCGAACGCCGACAGCTCGTCCCACCTCGCGTAAAGCGTTTCGATCCGCGCCTCCAGCGTTTCGAGCTCGCGCTTCATTTCGACGACCCTTTCTCCGTTCTTCTGGTAGAACGAGGGGTCGCCCAGCAGGACATAAATTTCCTTTATCCTTAGTTCCGATTCCTCGATGAGGGCGGGGATTGACTCGAGCTCGCTTTTCTCCTTGAAGGTGAGTTTCGTTTTCGGGACCGGGGCTTTCACCCTGGCGGGTTTCGCCGGCTTCTCCCGGCCGGGAGCGGGTTTTTCGACCGCGCCTTCCCGCGCATCGAACCCCCCCGCACTTTCGCGAATGCTCCCTTCTCCCTCGAACATATAGGTCGCGGTGACCACGTTGTTCAGGAATGTCCTGTCATGGCTCACGAGGAGCAGGGTTCCCTGGTAATCCAGCAGGAGCTCCTCGAGAAGCTCGATCGTTTCGATGTCCAGGTCGTTCGTCGGCTCGTCGAGTACGATGAGGTTCGCGGGCCTCGTGAAGAGCTTCGCGAGCAGCAGCCGGTTTCTCTCGCCGCCGGAGAGCACCTTCACGGGGCTGTCCGCCCTGTCGGGCGTGAACAGGAAATCCTGGAGATAGCCGATCACGTGCCTGCTCCTGCCGTTGAAATCGATGATCTCGTTCCCGTCCGTGACGTTCTGCCGCACGGTCCGTTCCTCGTCCAGCCTGTCCCTGAGCTGGTCAAAGTACGCGGTTTCGATCTTCGTTCCCGTCTTCACGGTACCGGAGGCGGGCGCGAGCTCTCCCAGCAGCAGCTTGATGAGCGTGCTCTTGCCGCAACCGTTGGGTCCGACAAGCCCGATCCTGTCGCCGCGGAGTATCCTCGCGGAGAAATTTTTCACCACTGCATTCTCGCCATAAGAGAAGGAGACCTTGTCCGCCTCGATTATCATTTTTCCCGAGATCTCTGCCTTCTGGATCTCCATGCGGACCTTGCCCAGAACCTCGCGCCGGGACATCCTCTCTTCGCGCATGCGTTCAAGCGCGCGCACGCGCCCCTCGTTCCTGGTGCGGCGGGACTTGATTCCCTTCCGGATCCATATCTCTTCCTTCGCCAGCTTCTTGTCGAAGAGCGCGTTGTTCGTCTCCTCCGCTTCGAGCCAGGCGTCCTTCCGGGAAAGAAAGGTGCGGTAATCGCAGCGCCAATCGAAGAGTCGCGCCCTGTCGAGCTCGACTATCCTGTCGGCGACCTTCCCGAGGAAGGTCCTGTCATGCGTGACGAAGAACACCGTTTTATCGTAGCGCGCGAGGAAATCCTCGAGCCAGCAGATCGCCTCGATGTCGAGGTGGTTGGTCGGTTCGTCCAGGAGGAGGATGTCCGGGTCAGGGGCGAGGGCGCGCCCCAGCAGCACCCGGCGCTTCATCCCCGCGGAAAGATTTTCGAAGACCCCGGCGGGATCCAGGCCCAACAGCGACAGCGCGTGCTCGATCTGGCGCCGGCTCTTCCGCTCCTCCGCGCCGTCCATGTGGTGGTGCAGGTGTTCGGGGTGCGCGATCCCCCCGGCGATGACGTCGTACACGCTCCCGGCGAGGCCGACGGGAACCTCCTGGGGTAACAGCGAGGTCAGGAGCGTCTTGTCGCGTATCACGGTCCCGGCGTCCGGCTCGACGAGCCCGTGCAGGAGCATCATGAACGTGGACTTCCCGCAGCCGTTGCGGCCGAGCAGGGAGATCTTTTCACCCTTCTGGATCTGGAAATCGAGCCGGTCGAAGAGGGGCCGGCCGCCAAAGGAGAGCGAGACCTCCTGTAGATGTATAAGCGCCATGCAGGGTATCCGAAATTCTTATTTTGCGAGAGGCTGTCCTCGATGTCATATTCGGCCCGCCGGCTGTCAATACCATTTTTTCAGGGGGCCGATACGCTGCCCCTGCCCGATCGCGGGTCTCCCTGCCTGCGCCGTGCTTCTGCGCGGCCTGCGAAAATGCCAAAACCACGGAAATATTGTTTTATGAAATGCAATCATGCAGGTGACTTGAAGTCAATTCTATGAGCGTATCAATACCGGGAAGTTCCTGCCGCCATGCAGTGCAATTATACTGCTCGCCGCATCCTAATGTCCGTTGACATTTCACTGCCAAAGTACTAGGGTGATACCGAAGGTCGGACGGCATCAGGTCACACGAAGACGGTTAGCGATGAAATTATCTCAATGCTGTGTGCTGGCGGCAACGGTATTCCTGCTTCTGATTCTTCCGTCGCGGTCCTATGGGCTCGATCCAATCGTCCTCGGGGACAGCGGGGACCATTACCCGGTGGGAAGCCGCATGATGCTGTTCGAGGATACCGGGGGTACGCTGGGCATTCATGACATACTGTCGGGATCGCATGATGAGATGTTCCGGCCGGTCCGTCGTGACGTAATCACGGTGAGTTATACCCGTTCCGCGCAGTGGATCAAATTTTCCCTGCGCAACGAGACCGCCGCCGAACGGTTGTTTTATTTTGAACTGAACTTCCCGCTTATCGATGACATCAGGGTCTATTCGGTGGATGCCAGGGCGACGATCACCGAACAAAAAACGGGCCGCAACTATCCATTCGCCGCGCGTGAGATCAAGAACAGAAATTTCGTCGTCCCCCTTGAAATCCTTCCCGGCCAGGAACGCGTCTACCTGGTGCGAATCGAAAGCAAGGACACCTACCCGCTCTCCCCGGCCGTCTGGAAGCCCATGGCCTTTTATGAATGGGATCATCTGCAGCAGTATGTCCTGGGCCTTTATTACGGAGTCATTCTCGTTATGGTTCTCTATAATCTTTTCATTTTCATGTCGACGCGGGATTCCGTGTACTTTTACTACATCATGACCGTCCTGATCCTTCACGGCATGTTGCAGCTCATCCTGAACGGCCTCGCCGTGGAATTTTTCCAGGGGGAATCCACATGGTGGTCCCGCGACGCCCGCGGGCTCTTCCACAACATCGGGTTGATCTTCAGCGTGCTCTTCGTGAAAAAATTTCTGACCACCCGCAAGATCACCCCGCGCATCGACCTGGTTCTCACCCTGCTCATGGTTTTCGCGGTGATCCAGATTCCCCTGGTGTTCCTGATCGACTATTTTTACCAGGTGCATTGCGATGTCGTTGCCGGGTTTTTCATTCCCCCGCTCGCCCTTTCCGCCGGTGTCATCAACTTCATGAAAGGGAATCGGTCCGCGCGCTTTTACCTCCTGGCCTGGGGGACACTGCTGGTCGCCGGTTTCATATACGCGTTGAAGGTGCTGGCCATTGTTCCGAGCACCATGGTGACGGAAAATCTCTGGCAGGCATCTTTTGCCCTCGAGGTGGTGCTTCTCTCCTTCGCGCTGGGTGACAGGATCAACATTATGAAACGGGAAAATGAACTTGCCCAGGAGGAAAAGCTCCATATCCAGAAAACATACAGCGAATCGCTTGAGAGGACCGTGCGGGAAAGGACCCTCGAGCTGGAATTGGAGCGCAACATGCTTCAATCGCGCAACGAAATGATCGAGCACGATATCGCCCTGGCCAGGAAAATCCAGGAGAAACTCATTCCCGCGGCCAGCCCGACGGAAAGTATTTACGCGCTTTACCTGCCCATGGACCAGATCGGGGGTGATTTTTATGACTTCATTCCGCTGGATTCTCCAGGCCGGATTGGGATTTTCCTGAGCGACGTTTCCGGGCACGGCGTGCACGCGGCGTTCGTGACCTCCATGGTCAAGATGGGCATCATGCAGGCCGGCGCGGTAAGGGAAAAACCCGCGGAGTTCCTCGCGTACATAAATGACGTTCTCTACGGGCAGATCAAGGGCAACTTCGTATCGGCCTTCTACGGGATCATCGATCTGGCGGGGAAGACCATCACCTATTCCAACGCGGGCCATCCACTGCCATACCTCCTGACCGGGGACGCGGTGTCGCAGTTGTCGGGCACCGGGAACACGGCGCTCGCCATTTTTCCGAACGCGGCCCTGTTGAAATTCAATAAGCAGTATCGGACCATCAAATACGACCTGCCGCCCGGGAGCAAGATCCTGTTCTTCACCGACGGCTTCGTCGAATCGAGTCCTACCGGCGGAGGGGTTTCATTCGAAGAGGCAAAAATGCCCGCGGTATTCATGCATAACCGTAATTATCCGTGCCGGGAGTTTATCGAAAGACTGCAGCGGGAACTGATCGAGTATCGCGGTGGCGATACATTCGACGATGATATTTGCCTGATTTGCGTGGATATAGAGTAAACGCGTGGCCATCGAATCGCATTCCAATTCACCCGCACTCTCCGCACCCGGGGTGCGGGTCGTGGTCATCGAGCCCGGGGGACCGGTTAACGTAGGGTCCATCGCCCGCGTGATGGCAAATTTTGGATTCAGCGATCTGGTGCT
>SCSX01000019.1 GCA_004297825.1 Spirochaetota bacterium | reverse complement strand
TGTGCGATTCGGCCGGAAGGCATAATTATGTTCGGTTCCCCCATTATGCCATCGGCCAAAGGAGCACAGGGGGCATTCTGTGCTGGGAATTCTACTGGGGAGACACCGAAAACCACCCGAAAAGGGCCTCCCCCACGAAAATACTCCGCCGCACCGCCTCGCGTTAATCATCCCACCTCCTCACGCACACCAAACCAAGGGAGAGGTATGCCCATGCACGTCCCATCTCCCCGGAAAATAATTCGCGCTCTTTGCAGCAATAATTCGTTTTGCCACCCGCTCATATTCACTCGCTTGAGACACGGAGATATGTTGTTTCTACGAAAATAACCTTATTTCTCCGTGCCTCCGTGCCTCCGTGCCTCAGTGGCAAATTCTTTTCCTGTTCTAATGGCACTAAAGCAATGGTAAACCGCTATAAAATCAGCGGGGATCCCGGAAATCACGTATTCGCCGCGATCATGAGCGCATCGACAATGAACGCGCCGATTATCACGCACGCGGTCAGATTCAGATAATGAAAGAGGAACCGGTATCCGCGCGCATCGCTCCTGAGCGCGAGGCATGCCGCGAAAACCGGAGGGACGGCCAGTGCATTCAAAATTACCAGCAGTACGAGCATGCCGTTCCGGGGACCGCCGTAAAACAGTGCGCACAGGCTCACGACGGCAAACCCGGCCGCCCAGAGAAACAGGACGCGATGCATCGCCGATTCTGAAATGGTGTCCAGCACTATCCTGATCTTAACCGCCCGGTAGTCTTCCCTGTACGCGAGAAGCAGGAGCCAGAAATGGGGTATCTGCCAGACGGCAAACAAAGTTAACAGTCCCCAGAGCCGGGCTGCGAAAATTCCGGAACCCGTCGCAATCCATCCGATTAAAAACGGCATGACCCCGCAGGCCACCCCCGGAATAAGCGCAAGCTGGGTTTTTCTTTTGAGCGGGGTATACAATGTGTTATACAAAAAAACCGCCGCGAATCCCGCGAGGACGGAAATGGGCGCCGGGGACAGATACGCAAGTCCGCAAGAGCCCGCGGCAATCAGGAATACCGCAAGGGCCGTCACGGCATGGGGACGAACGCGCTGCGCCGGCAGGGGCCGCGCGCCGGTTCGCGGCATGAGTGCGTCCAAGGCGCGATCCTGCACGTTGTTCAGCGCGCAGGCTCCCGCGGCCAGCGCGAACACGCACAGTGCGGTTACGCCCGCTCCCGTGAAAGGCGGCGATCCCGCCGCAAGGAAGCCCAGGAGCGCGGCGAAGGCGCTCATGAAGCTTATGGGAAACTTGATTATGCTAAGGGTATCCCGCAGCAGTTGCACCGCGCGTCTCCTACTTCCCGTTCAGCCATACCTGGTATTCGGATTCCGGAATGATGCGCAGGAGCCCCGACATGTCGGCGTGCCCGGTGCCGCAGTACTCCGCGCAGAGAATCGTGTAGGTGCCCGGCTTGTCCGCATGAAACCATGTGTAGGTGGTCATCCCCCTGAGCGCGTCCATCTTGATGCGAAAGGCGGGCAGGTAAAAGCTGTGTATCACATCAAGCGAGGTCAGGTTGAGCTTCACCGCCTGCCCCTGGGGCACCACGAGTACCCCCTCCGATTGCTTTTTGTTGGGATAGGTGAACACCCACGCGTATTTCATCGCGGTGACATCGATGGTGAGCGCGCCCGGGGGCACCGAACGAAGACCGATATACGACTCCCAGCCCACGTAAAACATCGACAGCGCGATCAGAGACGGGAGCAGGGTCCAGACGACCTCCACCTTCCAGTTGTTCCGGATATCGGCCGCCCGGGGATTCCGGGAGGCCCGGTACCTGAACAGGAAGAAGATCATGACCGCGGTGATAAGGAGAAGCAGCGCAAGGCTGATCCCTATGATATAAATCAGGGCTTCGTCGATATGTTGAACTACGTTATACACCATTGATCACCTATACGCGACATCGAAAAACATGAACCCGATCACGGCGGCAAGGATCAGGATCGTGACGATAAAAGTGAGCACCACTGCGCGCGGGGCCCGTTTCATATGCATGAAGAACAGGAGCACGAGCGTCGATTTGACCACGGCTATCGAAAGCGCGGTCGCTATTCGCAGCGAGCCCAGGTCGAGACGCGACACGGCGACCGTGACCGCGGTAAGGCAGAGCAACGCGGCCCAGATCGCGGCAAGCTCCCGGTACGACTGGGCATGTCCTTCGGACTGTGAGTGCATCGGACCCATCCATTAAAACCTCATCATAGAATCAGGTAAAACAGCGGAAACAGGAATATCCAGATGATATCCACCAGGTGCCAGTACAGCCCGGAGTTCTCCAGGATATCCATGCGCCCGCCGTGTATCTTTCCCCGCGCCGTGAACGCCAGGCACACGCCGAGCACCAGTATCCCGATGATCACGTGCAGGGCGTGCAGGCCGGTCATGGTGAAATACAGCCCGTAAAACATCGTCACCCCGTGCGGGCCCGATGCCAGTTTTTCCGATCCGGGAAATATTTCATGCGCGAACTTGTGCCCCCACTCAACGTACTTGATGCAGAGAAAGGTGAGCGCGAGGAGAATCGTCACGCCCAGGAGGCCGATCACGAGCTTCCTCGCGTCCTTCCGCATCGCCTCGATCGCGATGGCCGCGGTCAGGCTGCTGGTAAGCAGCACTGCCGTGTTCACCGTCCCCATAACGAGCTCGAGCTCTTTTCCCGCCGCGATAAAATCATTCGTGTATTGATAGTAATACGTCGCGTATATGACGAAGAGCCCGCCGAATAGCATGATCTCGGTATAAAGGAAGAGCCACATCCCGAACTGGACTCCCTTGTGATCGGTATGGACGCTCATCTACGTGCCGCTCCCGGGCTTCATTTTTTCCTTCGCGGTAAAGTCATAGGGGAAAGGAAGCACCACGGGCTCCACGGCGAAATTCTGCACCGGCGGCGGCGAGGGCACCGTCCATTCGAGCGTCGTCCCTCCCCAGGGATCGGGCCCGGCGGGTTCGGCCTTGCGGAAGCTCAGGAGCAGATTCACGAACGTGAGGACGATGCCGGCGACCATGATGTACGCGCCGATCCCCGCGATGAAATTGAGGGGACCGAATTCGGGCAGATAGGTGTAGTACCGCCGCGGCATGCCTTTCAATCCCAGTATGAACATGGGCAGATAATGCATAATGAAGCCGGCGGCCATGAGCACGGCGCCCGCGTAGGCGCGCCTGAAATTGTACATGCGCCCGAAGAACTTGGGCCACCAGAAGTGCAGCCCCGCGAAGAAGGCGAATCCGGTCCCGCCGAACATCACGAAATGGAAGTGCCCCACCACCCAGTGGGTGTCGTGGATGTGCACGTTGGGACCCGCGGCGCCCTGAACGAGCCCGGTGAGTCCCCCGACCGTGAAAAGGAAGATGAAGACCATCGCGAACAGGAACGGCGGCCCCACGTGGATAGAGCCCCGGTACATGGTCGAGACCCAGTTGAACACCTTGACGGCGCTGGGCACCGCGACCGCAAAGGTCAGGAATGAGAATACGAGCACGGCCGTGTCGCTCATGCCGCTCACGAACATGTGGTGCGCCCATACGAAGGAGCCCACGACCGCAATCGCCATCGTGGCGGCCACGATGGACTTGTAGCCAAACACGGATTTTCGCGAAAAAACGGGAAACACCTCCGAGATGATGCCCATCCCCGGAAGGATCATTATGTACACCGCGGGATGGGAGTACATCCAGAACAGGTGCTGGAAGAGAATGGGGTCACCGCCCTTCGCGGGGTCGAAAAGTCCCACACCGAAGAGCCGCTCGAAGATCACGACCAGCAGGGTCACCGCGATGACGGGCGTCGCGAGGAGCTGCACCCACGCGGTGCCGTAGACCGACCAGGTGAACAGGGGTATCTGCATCCACCCCATGTCCCTGTGGCGGAGCCGATGCACGGTCGTGATGAAATTGATGCCGGTGAGCATGGACGACATCCCCAGTACGAACACCGCGAACACGGTAATGGAGACGCCCGTCTTGGTCGTGATGCTGAACGGTACGTAGAAGGTCCAGCCGGTATCGGGCGCCCCCGAGACGAAGAGCGAGATGATCGCGATAATGCCGCCGGCGACATAAAGGTACCAGGAAAGAAGGTTCAGCCGCGGGAAAAAGACGTCCTCCGCGCCGATCTGTATGGGGAGGAGAAAATTGCCGAAAATCGCGGGAATCCCCGGGATGATGAACAGGAATATCATGATCACGCCATGGACGGTGAAGAACGCGTTGTAGGTCTGCGCCTCCATGAGCGTGGAACCGGGCGACATGAGCTGGGTGCGCATGAACAGGCCTGCGGTCACGCCGATCGCGAACCAGAACAGTATCACGACGAGGTACATGAGGCCGATACGCTTGTGATCGGTGGTAAGCAGCCACGCGCCCAGTCCCTTGTAGCGCGCCGGTGACGGCGTATTGAAAAATGATGTCTCTGCGCTCATGCGGCCGGTCTCCTCGCCGAATTCTTTCTTAACAATAGGTACATGATTATCGCCAGAAAGGCGAGCATCACGGTGATCACGATCCTGATCGCGCTGAATTTATAGGTTCCGTTTTCCGGCTCGTACTGGAAGCACAGGCTCACCAGTTTCCGGACCGAAAGCGAGGGAGTGCCCTTCTCCGCCTCGGTGATCGCCATTCCTATATCAAAAGGAAGGAACGTGGGTCCATAGAGATACCGGATCACGGTTCCGTCATGCGCAAGGACTATCAGCACATTGGGATGAATGAAATCCCGTGTGCCCGTTTTTTTGAACCGGAACCCGATCGCATCCGTAAAAGCGCGGATATTCGCGGCGTCCCCGGTGAGGAAACGCCAGTCCCCCTCGGGAAATTCCTTGCGGACCAGCTTGAAATAATTCGTCTTGGCCCGGGTCGCGCTCGCCGGGTCGTCCTGCTCGTCGATACTCAGGGCGAGCACGCGGAAATCCCTGCCCGGAACGAGCGGAACGTCGCCCAGCGCCGTCGCGAGATGACCGAGCATGAGGCCGCACGTTTGGGGGCACGTGTAGTAGAGGGGAAGCACAAGCGTGGGTTTATCCAGGTACGAGGCCAGGGTGAGCTTCCGGCCATTTTCATCCAGGAAGACGGCCTCACCGGGAATCTTCGCACCCAGCTTTTCATCCATGCCCACGTCTTTCCTGTCTGCGGGGGCGCCCCCCGTATCTCCCACGACGCCGGAGCGCTTTTCCTGCATCCCGGGCGAGATGCCGGCCCCTTCATGATCTTCATGTCCGTACAAGGGGCCGCACAGGACCGCGGCCATGAACAGGGGCAGGATTATCGACCAGGTCGATCTCATGGACATCCGCCCACGCTACTGTTTCGCGCTCGCCATGAGCGTATAGGCGCCGGTAGAAAGGTTTATTTTCAGGCGCGCCCGGTACACGTGCTGCTGGGCGAGGATATCGCCGGGACCGTATGCGAGAAGCACCACCGTATCGGCGTTGGCAGTGATGGGCCGGTCGAGGCTGTCCCCGGACTTGAGCGGCATGCTGAAACTGATCTCGGTTTCGTTGTTCTCTTCCTTCCCCGCCGCGTTCGTCACGTAGCTCTTCCCACCAAGGTCCGTCACATTCTTATGCAGGTTCTTCGCGGTCCCATACTGGCTGCTCACGGTGACCTTCCCTTCCTTCACGAGGCCCATGACGAAGTTCGCGTCCTTCATGCTGTCCGTGGGGTTGAAGCCGACGCCCACCCACCCGCTCGTGGGGGCCTTCAGCTTTACGGTGAGCGTTTCGCCCGCCAGGCTCCACTGAAGCTGCATCTTGTCGGCAGCGACCTTGAAGGTGTAACCCTGGTCGCCTTTCGCCGCAGTTCCCGTTTCAAGGGGCTTGTCCGCCGGCTTTTCCTTGCCGCAATTGACCGCCGCAAGCGCGAACAGTCCGATAAACATCAGGAAGAGGATGCGTTTTGCCCTACAGCGTGATTTCATATATAATTTCTCCTTGTTAAATTATGCTCGGCACTATGATGAAACGGTTCTTCCGGGGCTCCCGGACGTGTATCGGCCCCCGGGCCCCCTTATCCTTACCTCGATCCGCCCGTTTGACCGGCGGACCCGTTGCAAGGAACCTGAGCGTGTACCTGTTACCGCGTGCGCCTATCCGAAAATCAACTGCCCGCCGATAAAGCCCATCGCGACTACCGTCAGCAGGTTGAGCAGGTAGGCGAACATGAGAATCTTTTTATCAATGTTTCCCCTGCGATACAGGAATATGGTCCCGAGCAGGAACACCAACAGCACGCACGCGAGAACGATCTTCGCGATAATGAGCCCGTTCAGTACCCCCAGGTACCGGTGCTGCCAGTCCAGCAAACCCAGCACGGCGGTCGGGGGCCAGAATATAAGCGCGAGGAGGAGGCAATAATGCGCCGATTTCGCGAGGTCTTCCCATTTGAAGGAAGCCGCCTGGAAGAAAAACGCGCCCATCACCATTCCCATGGGGATATGGGTCAATGAGGGATGAAGGGGATGGGTAAACCCGATAGCGGCAAGGGAGTTGTAGATGAAGTCGATCATGCGGCAACCTCCTTTTTGTATTTGTATATAAAATACTGAAAATTATATTTTAGTAAAGTAAAAATTCGGATAACGGTCGGGCCTTCGTTAAAAAGAACGACCATGGGATACGGCAATGGGGGCCGATGCGCCTGTACCCGTCCACCGCGCCATGGCCTGAAAGCGATCTCGGAAAAGCGGCCCCCTGAATCCCCCGGAGGGAGCGGAAACCACCAGGCGTGCGTCCGTGCTGGGCGCACCCCAAAAAAAGAAGCGGCGCTTGTGGCGCCGCTCCCTGTTGAAGACATAGTTTACTGTAAGCTTAGAACTTGACTTCCATCTTGGCGTAGAGGGTATCGTCCGTCAGCTTGACGGTTCCATCGTTCGTCGTGATGCTCTGGTATACCAGCATAACCTGAATGTCCTTGTTGAACTGATAACCTATACCGGCATAATAGGTGCTTCCATCCGCTTTTTTCACTGTACTGAGATCGTACTTCGTTTCTCCGGTCGCGTAGCGGGCATAGAGAAGGATTGGCATCCCGGCAACGGCCTGGAGATTGATATTCGCCCACATGTCCATAAGGGTGTAATCAGCCTTATCAGCAGGCGTTTTTGAATCCCTGTTTCCCATGAAGTAGTTGATGCCTACTTTGTATAATTTGTCACTCCATGCAACGCCTGCGCCCTTGTAAGTAACTTCATCGTCATCCTTCGCACCCTGGGAGAGGGCCACGATGTCCCTGTTGTGATAATAGCCGTTCACGAAAAGGCCCTTGATGGGAGTAATGCTCACAATTCCGGTATAGGCCTTGTCCGTCAGCTTCTGGTCTTCAGTGTACTTGAAGCCGTCGCCGTTCGCGTACATGCCGGTGAAGGTAACCATCTTCATCACGGTTACGTCAGCGCGAATACCCATGTCGGCCGAGGCGTAGTCCAAAGAATGTGCGACTTTAGTCGTGCCCCCCCCGGTTCCGAGCAGGTCGTTGCTCTTCTCAAGGTAGTTGTTGTATATCCAACGCGAGCCGGCCATCGAATCCGCCAGGCCGACTACAGGGGTGGACTGGATGCCATAGGTGAGCTTTACATCGATGGGATTGATGCTTTTCTTCATTTCGACGTAGGCGTTTTTTACGTATACAACGCTGCCCTTGGAATTGTTCGTCAGAACGCCATCGCCAGTGCCTTTATCGTACGTTGCATATTTGTCATACCCGGCGCCGTCCAGGGTAACCTTGGCACTCCAGACATCATCGAACTTCTTAGAGAAATTCAAATAGATGCGGTTGAGGCGCATGGTATCCTCACCGGTTTTGCTATTGTCGGAGCCAGCCGACATTTTCGACTGATCGCCCAAAAAATACGCATAATCCAAATACAGAAGGCCGCTTACATCTACCAGCGCCTTGGGCTCCTCGGCTTTAACCGGAGCGACATCTGCTACTTTCTCCGCTGCCTTTTCCTGCGCGAACGCCGCGCCGGAGAACGCGAATACTGCCGCGAGGAGCATTACAGCAAATTTTTTGCTCTTCATCAAGATTCCTCCTAAAAATTTTTGCGAATTATTATGTTCAAGCCGTCCGGAAAGCGACGACTATTTGAACCTAGAAAATAACGCGACGGTAAAATACACGAGTAGAAGACCGGGAGGCAGTCAAGTGTTTATAAGTATAATTTAAAGAAATTGTTAATTAACCGGGTCAATTGTAACTCAATCCTCCTGAGTATTTCTACATTTTTCCCACATTTTGGCACGAAATTAGCTATTTTCCATCTACGGTTAAATGGTATCCCCCGCAGCCCAGCATCTGGTAAGCTAACCGGGGGACGCTTTTCCACTCCCCCGAATGATACGAGGGAATCTCTTTTTCGCGCCCTTTAACCTGCCGTTTCAGCCTGGCAAGCCGGTCGAAGACGAGCTCCACCGCGCCTATTCCGCAGCCTTCCTCCACTTCGAGGACCGCCGCGCTCACGGTAAGGAGCGGAAATTCCCTCCACGTGCCGTACCTGTCACGGGCGCCGTAATACCCCGATGCGATCTCCTGTGCCTCGTAAAAGGTCGCCACGATCAGGTTGAACTCCTCCATGCATTCGGAGACCTTGATCCGCACCGCGTCCGCGGATAAACCCTCATCGCCGCGCACGCCCACGAAGAAATCGTCGCCCCCAATATGCCCCGCAAAACATCCCCCGTCCGTAAAATGTTTTCTCAGGATGTCCCCAAAGAGCACGATCGCCCGGTCGCCCTGCCGGAAGCCGAACCGGTCGTTGAACGGCTTGAAATTGTCCAGGTCGAAATAGATGAACCAGGACCGCACGCCGCGCTCGAGGGTATCCGTGATGAAACGGGTCACGAGGATGTTTCCGGGAAGCTTCGTAAGCGGATTAAGCTCGCGCGCCAAGGCGAGGTTTTGTTCGTTTATGAGGTGCAAGAGCGAGGTCGAGGTGAGAAAGCCCCGGTACTGCAAGTCCTCGGTTATTATCACCCCGTCCGCCCCCGGATTATTCACGAAGACCTCGAGGATTTTCTCCTGCGGGGTATTGATATCGACGATGGGGCATTTCTCCATGAAGCTTTCAAGGTATTGGTGGAGTCGCTTGCGGATGAGCAGGTCGTACCCGAAGGGAGAATACACGAACTTCTTGATCTTCCGCTCGTGCAGGATGCCCAGCGGAAACCCCTGCCCGTCCAGTACCGGGAAGAAGCTGGACCCGGAATTACGGTTAAACCGCTTGAAGATGACCTCCATCCCGTCCCCCGCGCCGATCGTCTCCAGGGGAATCATCTGCCGTCTCAGGCTCCCCGCGTCGCCGGCGGCGGCGCGCCGGTTGCTCAGCGCAAGCTCCCTTACATGTCCATACGCGTATGCCAGCCCGTCCCCCCGGTGCGCCGGTTGCGCGATATAATACCCCTGCACCAGGTCGAAGCCGAGATCGGAACACGCGCGGAATTCCTTCTCCGTTTCGATCCCCTCGGCGATGCTCACGACGCCAAAAAGCCTGGCGAGGCTCAGGATATGCGCGCAGAAGGTGCGCTTCTTCACGTCGGAGTCGATACCGCTTATGAGAAAGCGATCGAACTTGAGGAAGTCGGGCTCGGAATAATAAAAGAGCTCGAATCCCGAAAACCCGGCGCCGAAATCGTCAATCGCGATCTTGAATCCGCGCTTCCGGCACAGCGCCAGGAAATCCATGAATTCGCCGTCCGAACGGACCTTGTACCGCTCGCTTATCTCGAAGGTGATCACGCTGTGGTCGAGATTCGCATCGGCAAGGATTTGCTCGGTGATCCCGCAGGTATAATCGGACATCTCGTGGACCCTGGGGTCGTAATTATAGAAGAGCTTCACCTTGCGATGGAACGAAAGGGCTCCAAAGCGCTCGATCGCGAGTATGCGAAGGCGGATATCAAGGCCAAAGAGCGTCCCTTCGCGAAACGCGGTATCGAACATGTCCTGGATCGAGGCAAAACCCGCCCTTTCGGTACCGCGCACCAGGGCCTCGAGGCCGAACGTGATCCCGGTGAGCGGATTTACGATGGGCTGGAAGGCAAACTCCACCGAATTCATCACGCGCTCCCATTCGGACGGGAGAACCCTGGCCGCCTGATTTACGTAGTATTCCTGTTTCGACAGCATGTTTTCCATCAAGGGCACACTCCCTCCCGCCTCGTTTCATGGTGAACCGTCCTTTCCAAGGTACTCAATGAACAGGATAGTCATATCGTCAAGCTGCGCCTGGGATTTCCTGAACAGGTGCACCGAAGAGATCACTTCGTCTTTCATGCGCCTGAGGCCTTTTTCCCTGAATGCGGCGACAATCCCGCCCAGGCGCGCGATGCCGTATTCTTCGTTCGCGGGGTTGGGCTGCTCCAGGAAACCGTCCGTTACCACGATAAGCACGTCGCCGGCTTTCATTAAAAGTTTCGCCGCCCGCGGCTGGATGTCGGGTCGAACGCCCACGGGAATATTATCATCCTTCGTGGCGATCCTTACCATGGCGCCGTTCCGGAACAGGTATATCTGCGAATGACCCATGTCGAACAGGGTAAGCTCGCCGTTTCGATCGCCCAGGTTGGCAAACATCCCCGTGATGAATTTTTCGGATTCGAATGTCGAGGCTATGAACGCGTTCAATTTCAGCACGAAATTCCGCATTCCCATCGAAAAATCATACACGCTCGCCATCCCCCCGATGATGGCCGATATCAGCGATGCCGCAATTCCCTTTCCCGAAACGTCGCAGAGCATGATTGCCCAGTTTTCCGCATCATACCTGTCCAGGTAGTAGTAATCGCCCCCCACCCCCTTGGCCATTACCGATCCCGCCGCTATGCCCACCCTGTCGCCCTGGAAAGAGAACTCCCCGGGAACCATGCTCGCCTGGAGGCGCCGCGCGAGGTCTATATCCCGTTTCGTAAGCTGAGAAAGGAAAATGAGCATATCCCTGGTGGAAAATATGCCCGCGAAACGGCACGTATTGTCCGCAATGGCGAAGTAGTGATTCTTAGGCCCGTACAGTATGCTGGAAAGCTCTTCTTCCACCGAAAAGATGGTGCGATCGGCTTCGAAGACCGTGCTCGCCCGCATGACGAGGTTCACCCGCTTGTTCTTGTAGAGGTCCCGGCCGAATTGCCTGCCCAGCGTATCGAAAAGCTCCCTCCGCACGATGATTCCAATCGTGCGCAGTGCGCCGTCCACCACCCCGAGGGCGAATACGGATTCCCTGTCGGACAGGTCGTCGGCGAGGTCGGATATCAGGGCGGACTCCCGGACATAAAAAGGGCTGCACGCGATGGTCATGATGCTCATGCTGCGCGCTTTGATCGATTCGATCGTCCTGAGCGCCCTTGGCGCACTGGTGCTGCGATTGGACATACCACCACCCTTCGTCCCCGGGAGGTCCGTTCCAGCGGCCGCATCGGCCAGTGTGCTCACAATAAGCCTCCTGTATATCGGCGACACTGACAGAATGTGTCCACGGGCAGTGAAATTACTGTAAAACCGCTATATTGTTTCCGTGAATTAATCCGCAGGCTGTCCGGGGGATTTATATCTTGACAATGACGATCGGTGCCCTATAGGTGTGCAATCCCGGCCCGTTACCGGACTTGACCGCATTTCGCGCTCCGCTACCACCCGAACTGCTGCGCAAAGGCGCGGAATCGACACTGTGAGGACTCGACAATGGAATGCAGCTGCGGCGGCGTGCTCATCGAGGGCAGGAGTACCTATCGAAAGGGCTCCGAAAACTTCTTTTTCACCCTCGAAAACATACCGGCCTTCCAGTGCATGCGTTGCGGCAAGGTGCTTTTCACCGACGAGGTCGTCGAGAAGATCCGCAAGCTCGAACAGCGGCTGGAACGCGACGCCAACGAGATCGTGACGGGCAAACCCTCCGTACGGCTGGGGGATTATTAGGTAAGCGCCGGGCAGGCCGGAACGCCCGGATGATAGTGCAGGGGCGGCCCGCCGGGCCGCCGGGGAGAGTATACTAATGAGAGTCAGATTCGCGCCAAGCCCCACGGGTTTTCTCCATATCGGGAACGCGCGCACCGCGGTGTGCAACTATGTGATAGCGAAAAAGACGGGCGCGACCTACGTGCTGCGCATCGAGGACACCGACATGGAGCGAAGCTCCCTCGAATCCGAGAAATCCATTCTCGAGGATCTCCGCTGGCTGGGCATCCGCTGGGACGAGGGGCCGGACGCAGGGGGGGACTTAGGGCCCTACCGGCAGTCCGAGCGATTCGACATCTATCGCACCTATACCGAGAAGCTTCTCGCACAGGGGAAAGCCTATCACTGCTACTGCTCCCCGGAGGAGCTCGAGGCGGGACGCAGGAGCGCGACGAGCGAGGGAAGGCCGTTCGTATATCCCGGCACCTGCCGCAACCTGTCGGAAACTCAGCGCCGGAATTTCGAGACCCAGGGACGCAGGCCCACCGTGCGTTTCCTGGTACCCGACGGGGAGACGATAGCCATTAATGATCACGTCAAGGGACGCGTCGTGTTCGCGAGCGAGAATATCGGCGGCGACTTCATCATCGTCCGCTCGGACGGCACGCCCATATATAACTATATAGTGACCATAGACGACACCCTCATGAAGATCACGCACGTGATCCGCGGCGAGGACCATCTGCCCAACACGCCCAAGCAGGTGCTTATCGCGCGGGCGCTGGGGCTCCCCGAGCCGGAATACGCGCACCTGGCGCTCGTGCTGGGGCCCGACCGCGCGAAGCTCTCCAAGCGCCACGGCATCACCTCGGTAGAGATGTACCGCCGGGAAGGCTATCTGCCCGAGGCGCTGGTGAACTATCTTTCCATGCTCGGATGGGCAACCGAGTCCGGCGAAGAGATCATCCCCTTCGAAGAAATCGTCCGGCAGATCGAGCTTGAGCACCTCGCCCGCAGCGCGGCGGTCTTCGATTTCGTGAAGCTGCGCTGGATGAACGGGAACTACATTCGAAGCGCGGACCCGGGACGCATAACCGACCTCTGCATTCCCTACCTCGAGGAGGCGGGGTTCGATACCGCTTCGTTCCCGCGCCCCTGGCTCGAGAAAGTCATCGACCTTGTGCGGGGCAACTGCGAGGTGCTTTCCGATGTCACGAAATTCGCGCCGCCCTTCCTGGCAGAGGTGATGGAACCCGACGCCGAGGCGGACGCGATGCTGCGCGAGGACGATTCGAAAAAGATCATCGCCGAGGCGCAGCGCCTCCTCTCCGGCGAGCTCAACGAAGATAATTTTTCGACCGAGCTCGTCAACCGCATCAAGGCGGGAACGGGCTTGAAGGGCAAAAAGCTATTCCACCCGGTACGGGCGCTGCTCACGGGCTCGCTCGCGGGACCGGAGCTCGACCTGGCGATACCGCTTATCGGCTACAAGAAATGCAGGGCGCGGGCGGAATTCATAAAGGAGAAATACCTGGGCTGATGCGCATCACGAGCGAGTGGGACCTCCTGGGCAAGATCCGGGAACGCGTGGGGAAAACGGGCCTTCCGCATCCCGAATCTCTTTTTAAGGGGATCGGGGACGATTGCGCCGTCTTCGCCGTCGACGATTCCACATTCGGGCTTCTCACCACCGATATCAGCGTCGAGCACGTGCATTTCAGCAGGGACTTCGGCAGACCGGCGGATATCGGCTTCAAGGCCATGATGGGCAACGTATCGGATATCGCATCGATGTGCGGCTCGCCCCGCTTCGCGCTTGTCGCGATCGGCATCCCCGCCGACACGATGGAGGAATACGTTCTGGAGCTGTACGAGGGCATGATAGAGGCCGCGAACCAGTCGGGAACCATAATCGCGGGGGGCGACACCTCAAAATCGGACGTGCTTACGCTTAGCATCGCGCTCTACGGCGAGGTCCCCAGGAAAAAACTCGCTGCGCGCGACGGCGCGGCAGCGGGCGACATCGTCTACCTGACGTCCACGACCGGCGACTCGATGGCCGGGCTCGAGATACTCAAAACCGGCGACCGTGCGCGCATCGGCCGCTACCCGGACCTGGTTCGAAAACACGTGAGACCCATGGCGCGGGTCGGCATCGTCCAGGAAATTTCCCAGGTGTTCGCGCCCACGGCGATGGTGGACGTTTCGGACGGGATACTATCGGACCTCCGCCATATCTGCACGGAAAGCGGCAGGGGATTCGTAATCGATACCGACGCGCTTCCCATCTCCCCCGGCCTCAAGGCGTTCACCCGGGAAACGGGATCCGATCCCCGCACCTACGCGCTCGAGAGCGGCGAGGAATACGAGCTGCTCTTCACCTCGCCGCGCGACCTGAGCGCCACCATGAATGTCAACCTTAACGGGATCCCGGTCACCGCGATCGGCAAGATCACCGACAAGGGATACTCGCTCGTCCGCAACGGCGTAATGGTAAAGGCCGGGACGGGCGGATTCGATCACTTCAAGTAAGGGAAACGCCATGAAAAAGATCGCCGCGCTGTTTTTCGTCCTTGTCCTGCTGGGCCCCGCACCGGGATGCGGGAAGACCCCCGACCGGATTCCCCTGGGCACCTGGAAGTACAAGATGCACACGCGGGGCGTCTTTATCGGCGAGGCGGTGGTCACGAACAAAAGAGAAGGGGACCGATACATCATATCCAGCGACCTTACCATGGGGCTGGCGGACGTGAAGAACACGACCCGGCACATCATGACCGAGACCCTGGACTTCAAGCCGCTCAAATACGAATCCTACAACAAAATCGACACCGGCTCCGCCGTGCAGAACGTCGATACGGTGGCCGTGTTCAAGGGGCGGGAGATCGAGCTCCGGGAGGGCGCGAACAGGGCGGTGATCACGCTGCCCGGGGATTTCATTCTCGATGGAAATTATTTTCTTGCGAAGCTCATCGAGGGCGGATTCAGGAAAGACCTGGAGATAAGCGCCCAGGTTTACGATCCATCCATCGAACGGGACCGGAGCATAAGCATGACCGCGCGTTCGATGGGACGCGAGACCGTGGAGGTGAACGGCAGGAGCATGCGTCTCATCCATGTCAGCCAGACCATAGATGCGGTGAAATTTTCCGACTCCTACATCGACGAGGAGGGCGTCGCGGTGCTCGTCGTGGTCGAAATGCTGAACAACCGGATCGAGCTGGTACGCGCGGACTGACCCATGAAACCGACAGGAAGGATGGTTGCGGGAGCCTGCCTGGCTGCGCTTGTCGTGGGGGGGCTTTTTTTCGGGGCTTCGCGGCGCTCATGGTCGCTTGACCCGGGAAGTTACGTGGTGCCCGTACTGGGGGACTCCGCACGGATATTTTCCGAAGCGGTGACCACTTACACGCTCTCCTCCGAGGACAAGGGATTCTCTCTTCCCGATACGCCATTCCAGAAGGTGCTCGAGGAAAAATCATCAAGCGACAGGAAATTCATCACGTTACGGGCCGGCCTTCTCGAACCCGCCCCCGGTCCCGCATCGGATGACACCGCCGATACCCGCTTCCTGACCATCGCAAGCCCGTCCATTACTAAGCTCGCCGCGCAGTTCAGGGGAAAAACCCCGGAAATCCGGGAAGTCGCACGCTTCGTATATAACTATATAGACCACAAACAGCTGGGGGTACCCTTCCTGCCCGCGGAAGAGATCGCCGCATCCAGAACCGGCGACTGCACCGAACACGCCATGCTTGTAATCGCAATCCTGCGCGCGCGGGGCGTTCCGGCCCGCGCCGTTGTGGGTATGCTCTTCACCGACGAGTTCATGGGCGAGAAAAACGTGTTCGTGTATCACATGTGGGCCGAGGCGTATACGGGGAACCGATGGGAGATCGTGGATGCCACGCGCCCGGACGAGATGCACCCCAACAGGTACATAGCCTTTGCCACGCACCACCTGAAAACATCCATGCCGCTCAATTACCTAAAGGCCGTCAAGGCACTCAAAAACCTGACCGTTCTCTATTCGGGGGATTAGCCTACACCGGGAAGGCGACGCCTTCCCGCGCGGCGTCGATCTCCATGGTGAAGCCGCGCGCGCGCACGCGCTCGTTGTAATGGTACACGAGGAGATCGAGCTCCTCGTCGCTGCGCTGCGGCTCGTGGTGGAAGAAGAAGAGCTTCTTGACCCCCGCCTTGAGCGCCATATTCACGACATGATGGGTGGTACTGTGTCCCCAGCCGCGGTGCGAGGGGTACTCGGCGGGGGTGTACTGGGAATCGGACACGAGCACGTCCAGCCCGCTCACGAACTGGACGAGCTGTTCGTTCATCTCGCCGGTGACCTGCACCACCTCGGGATCGTCGTCGTTGAACACGTTGTAATACGGCTCGTTGTCCCCCAGGTAGGCGAATTCTTTTCCGTTATACGAAATCCTGTAGCCCAGGCACGTGACCGGGTGATTGAGGATATGCGTACGGATATGGAATTTTCCTATATCGAACTCCTCGGCCTTAATCTCTTTGAACGATAAATCCGCCGACAGCTCCGCGGTGCGCACCGGGAAATAAGAATACTTCATCTGCCCGTTTATGACCTCCTCCATGGTGAGCTCGAAGGTGGAGGGACCGTATACCGTCACACGGTTTCCCGGAATGTAAATGGGCGTAAAAAAAGGGAACCCGTTGATGTGATCCCAGTGCGGGTGGGAAATGAGCAGGTGGATGTCGTGTTTCTTCGAAAGGTCGAGCGAGTCGCCCAACACGCGCAGGCCGGTTCCCGCATCGAAAATAATTCGTTCCGGCTCGTCGGAAATCAACTCCAGGCAGGAGGTATTGCCGCCGTACTTGACCGTGGCCGGTCCCGGAACCGGGATGGAGCCTCTCACGCCCCAGAATTTTACCTGGAGTTCACCCATGGCTATTTCAGGAAGAGAACCGCTTTTTCGATCTCGTCGTTGATCGTGGACAGCGCCTCGAATACCATCTCTTCCTTGATGCCGAGCTGGTTCCAGAGCTCATCCGGCATATGCTCGATTTTATAATTTCCGCTGAATCCGACCTTCATGATTTTCACGAAATTGTCCGCCACCGCGGCCACCATCGAAAAAACCGCCGACTCGCCCTGTACTACGGGCTGATGGTGCCTTCCCATCGCGTAGAGGAGGTTGTTCGCGAATTTCCACTTCTTGCCGATCGCGATCCCTATCTCTTCATGCGTGAGACCCAGAACCCTCCGCTCGATCTCGGTGATGCCTTCTTCTTTTTTGAGAGCCTCATCGAGGATTATATTCATCTCCTCGGGAAAGAAATTGTTGATGAGCACCTTGCCGATATCGTGGATGAGACCCGCGATGAAATACTCCTCCAGAAGTTTGGAGTCCACACCCATCTTTCGCGCGATGAGCTTCGAGGCGACCGCTACGCCCAGGGAGTGTTTCCAGAATTCCTCGCCGTTGAGCTTCGTATCCTTGTTGAGCGAAACCTTGCCCAGGAACGCCGAGGAAAGCGCCACGTTCTTGATCGTGTTGAGCCCCAGCATGATCACGGCGGGCTTCAGGGATTTAACCTGCTGCTGGAGGCCGAAATATGCCGAATTCACCATGCGTATCACTTTGGCGGTAAGTACGGGATCGAGCTGAATTACGTCGGTGAGGTCCTGGGCGCTTGACTTCACGCTGTTTGCAACCTCGTTGATCTTGTGAATCACGGGAGAAAGGGAGGGCATGCGCTCGATGGAATCTTTGACCTTATCAACTACGCTTTTCATATCTTTCTTTCATTTCCGCACACGGTAAAGCTCAATGTGTCGCCCAATACAGGATGTCAAGCAGGAACAGGAGCCACAGGAGCGCGGTCAGTCCATACACCGCGCTCCAGGCGATTCGTTTTATTTTTTCCCGTTTCCCCTGGTACGATGGGGCCGGCCCGGATTTTATGGAAGCCGGCGACGTCATTGCAGCAGGACCCTGCCGCGCAGGGCCCGGATGATCATAACCTGCCCGCCCCTGTCGATCTGAAGGGTCACCATGGTCCCGGGTTTGCCGCGAAGCAGATTTATAACAATATATTCATGCTGGAGGCCGGTAAGCTCCTGGCCGTCCACCGAAAGAATCTTATCCCCCGCCTGCAACCCTGCAAGCTCGCCTGTCCCGCCTTTAAAAACATCGCGGATCACATAGGGCCTTTCCTTTGTGACCTTGCCTTCCCCGGTATCCACCTCTATGCCCAGTCCCCCGAACTCCTCCTTGCATGCCAACCCGGCAAGGGACAGAACGAGCGTGAGCGCCAGTAATATTCCACGTAGTTTCATTAAAAAACACCCCGAATTCATTGTTGTGGCGCCGCGCGGGGGTCGTCACGCGATGTACGCGGCGCGCCTTCCCCAATACTATTCATCAGCATCGATTTAAATGCAACAATAATTTAGGTTTTGTAAAGTCGCCCCCGGGCTCAGGGACGCTTTTTAAACTGGTTGATCATGTCGACCAGCATGGCGGTGTGCTCGGCGAGCATGTCCACTGCAATTGAAGCATTACCCAGTTCGGCGAGATTGAGATAAAGGTCAGCCAGCGCCTTACGCAGCCGGGAATCGCTTTCGAATATCTTTTCAAGAAGCTCTTTAGGGTATTGCGATTCCCCATGACTCGTCAGCTCGTTGAGGATTCGCTTGTGCACCTTGTTCAACAGATCGGTATTGTCCATTTATGCGGTATTTATTTCCCGCCGTCTCCTTTCTTTTCTTCTTTCTTATCATCTTTTTTATCTTCTTTCTTGTCTTCTTTCTTCTCCACGGCTTTCGCATCTTTTATCACATCGGTGCCCTTGCCTTCCTTGTCCTTCCCGCCATCCTGCAAGGCTCCCTTCTGCCCTTCCTTCTCCACGAAGTCCTCAACCTTAACCGTCCCCGCGAACGATTCGAGTACCGAATGCCTGGAGAGGCGCCCGTAATTGTCGGTATGGTGCGGGAGGAATGAATCGTAACCGACCGCGGTTTCCTTCGTTTCCTTCCCCCTGGCGGCCAGCACCTCGAAGGTGGCGCGTATTATCTTGAAATTGAAATCCTCCACGTAGTCCCGGATTACGTCCTCGGCCTTTTCGAACTCGGCGTTCAGGAGGTTGGACGCGACGGTCTTCTCATTGCGGAAGCGCACGCGTTTCTCGACTTTTTTCTCGAAACTCGTAAGCTCTTTTCCTTTCGTCTTTGCGGGCTCGGTTTTTTTCCCGGCGGCGTCCTTCGATTCCTCTTTGCGCGCGGGCTCCGCGTCGCCCTCCTTCTCGTACTCCTCGTAGGTCTTGTTGAGTTCCCCAAGGAAGGAATCCCCCGACTTGACCAGGAACCGGCTGTAGAACTGTCCCCCGCCCTCCCGCTCCATTTCGAAGAGATGGTTGAATATCTTCTGCTTTACCTCGTTCGGCTGGCTCTCATACAGGGCGAGGAAACCGTAGCGCTTGGCACGGCGCGCCATGTTGATCGCGTCCACGAACTTGTAGAGCTTGTATGAGTAAAGCTTGGGATTGGACGCCTCGCCGATAGTGAAATAATTCACGGCGACCGCGCGGTCGCGATACGCAAGGGTAAGGTAGAGTTTCGCGCGTGCCTGCTTGGACCGGATGATATCCGGCGCGATCTGGTCCAGTATGTCCTTGGAGTTTTCCAGGTAGGAATTCTTGAGAACGTCCGCCATAAGCTCGGCCTCTTTTTCCTGGCTGCGGTAGACGCGCTTGTATGCCCCCTTGTAATCGGACTGAAGGAAGGAAACCTCGGCGTTGAAGTGGAGCTGGTATATGTCCTTGAACTGCTCCGTCCGGGCCTCGCCGAAATTCGTTATGCAAACGTCCGCGAAGTAGACGAAATACTTGTTCTCGCCCAGAATTCTCTCGGTCGTGGTCTGGTCGGTGGACGCATTGCCGGTCTGCGCCCCCCCGGCGATCAGTGCGATTATCAACGCCAGTTTCAGGAAAATGGACGCCCGTGCTGCATTGCGCATTTGGTTTCAACCCGTAGTTTAATTTACGAAACGCCCGGTCCTAATCCGACACCTCGACGGGGTGCGTCGCGACCACCTTACCGTCGAGCAACGCCTTGATCCTGTACTTGCCCGCCTTGCGAAAGTATTCCTGGGGCAGATACGCCCCCATTTGAGGGAAACTTTTTTCGATCTCGTAGCTCACCTGTTTGTGGTGACGAAACTCGTTGTTTTCCTGCTTCTCGATCTCGATGGTAAAGAGACTGGAATCGAGGTCCTTGCTTATCCTGTTTATGAAAAAGTATATTTTGCCGCCGGTTTTGAACCGCTCGACCACGGGGTCGGAATCCGAGGTGATTTCGCGGTCGGACAGCACGAAATTGGCCTTGCCGTACTGGACCGAGAAGTAAATGAGATAGAACACCCCGATGAAGATGAGCGCCACCAGCGCCACCTTGATCACCAGGCCCAGCGAGCCCTTCTTGCCTCCCTTGACGGGTGACGGGACATTGCTCTGCTCAAACTGACCCTTGCTGTTGATCACTGTGCTACCTCCCCCCTGGGCGCCGCCCGCGGAAAACTTTAGGATGTGCTCCACTGCGGGAACGGCTCCCGATGTCCGTGCCCGAATATAGTATCGTCAAACCATGAAGTCAACAAATACCTTATTTCCGCCTTAGAAAAATAAAAATGATCGCGAACGAGGCCGCGGCGGCGGCCCCGCCAAAGATGAAGGGCGCGGCCGGGGACCACGCATAGAGAAATCCGGCGATCAGGCTCGCGGGGAGCAGGCCCACACCGGTCAACATGCCGAACAGGCCCATGACGGTGCCCCTGGACGCCGCGGGCGCGAGATCGGCGACAAGCGCCTTCTCGATCCCCTCGGTGAGGGCGTAATAGACGCCGTAGAGCGCCCAGAAAAGCCACAGGTAACCGCTGGTGTCGGCGCTCACGAAACCGAACATGATGTAGATGAACGCGTACAGGGCATAGCCGGCGAGGATGATGCGGGTACGGCCGACCCGGTCGGACAGGCTTCCCAGCGGGGTGGAGAGCACCGAGGTGACCAGGTTGAAGAGCATGTACATGACGAGCACGCCCGGCAGGCTCACACCCGCGTCCATGCTGCGCAGCAGCAGGAACTGGTTGCTCGAGTTGCCCAGGGTGAAAATAAAGACCGCGGCGAAAAATATCAGCAGGGAACGGTCCAGCCCCTTGAAGGAGAGCCTGGGCCGCGCCACGGTCCCCGGTTTCCGGGGCTCCCTCTTTTCCCTTACCGGGAACAGGACGAGAACGCCCAGCGCCGCCGGTATGAGCGAAATGACGAAGAGCACGTAAAATGCGTCCAGGCTGGTGATGGTCCGGCTCACCGGGTCGATGAATTCCATGCTTATGAAGTAACATACGATGACGCCTAACAGGGCGCCGGTATAGTCCATCGCCCTGTGGAATCCGAACGCCTTCCCCTTCGCCGCGGGATTCACCGATTCCGTAATGAGCGCGTCCCGCGGCGCGGTCCTGATCCCCTTGCCTACGCGGTCGAAGAAGCGCGCGAGCAGTATGAAGGGCCAGCCGAACCCTGCAAAAAGGTAGAGCAGCTTCGAAGCGCCGGAGAGGCCATACCCGGCGATCGCGAGGGGCTTGCGCCGCCCCAGGCGGTCCGAGATGTAGCCGGAATATACTTTAAGAATGCTCGCGGTCGCCTCGGCGATCCCTTCGATCATCCCGAGGATCGGTCCCGCCATGGTCCGTGCCGAGGCCATGACCAGGGTCACGAAGGCCTGGATGAGCGGGTATATCATCTCCGAGGATATATCGGTGAAGAAGGAGGTGAGTCCCATGAGGATGACGTTGCGTCCAAGACCGGTTTTCTTCGTGCTTTCTGCCATCGTGTCCCCCGCCCGTGGTAGTATCGGACCCACCCCCGATCCTGCATCCTGAGAAGCGTTCGTCAAATAAAAAACAATGGCGCGCACGGGCGGAGGTTCAACCGGCTACTCGCGGGCCGGGGGGCGGCCGTCCTTTCAGGCGAGGGGATGGAGCGCGCGGTAGCGGCTGTCCGCGAGCACGACCGAGGTCTCCACCTGGCGTTCCGGTATGGACCAGTATCTGGCGAGGAGCGCGTTCTTCTCGGCCTCAGGCGTCAGGACGAAACCGTTATTTTGATAGAAACGAACCGCCCAGGTCGCGTCGCGCCACGTCCCGATGAGAATGGGCCCGGTCGCGAGGGGAACGAGGCGGGCGAGCAGCCGCGTTCCCAGCCCCCGCTTCTGCGACGCGGTACGCGTGTAGGCGTGCCGGATGAGGGTCACCTCCCCCCTGTCCTGGATGCCCATGACGGCAAGGATTTCCCCGCCCTCGTCCCAGAGATGAAATTCGACACCGGAGGCGATTTCGCTTTTCAGCTCGTCCATGGGCATGTAGGGCTCGTGCCAGCGGTCCGCCGGGATCACTCCCTTGTACGCGATCGCGGCCTCATTCACCACACGGTATACCTGTTCCAGGTCGGTCTCTACAAATTTCCTGATCATAGCGTTGGTCTCCTTCGCCGCGGGGAAGCGGATTCGATTCGCGCTGCCGCGTGCATGATTGAAGCATGATCGATCGAAGTCGGGGGGTCCGATGCGCCGGCAGGCCCCCCTCGCGCGGGTCGAATGGGCGCACATTGGGACGGCACCCTTCTCTATCCTAAGCAACCGGGCGCGGACGGCGCTCCCCGCGCGTCTACTCCATCCCGCCCCGCGCTTTCCCGCGCCGCGCGAGCGCGCGAACCCGGGCGACCAGGAAGTCGATCTCCTCCACGCCCATGGCCGCGCACAGGGCGAAGTATGTCGCGCCGCCCGCCGCAACGACGACGCCCAGCATGAGCGCGCGCCGCAGGAAGGAGTCGCGCACCCAGTCCGTGTTCCACGATACGGCGAACACGACCGCGACCATTCCAAGGCTCGCCGCGAGGTACTTCGCGGCGGGCACGAACATTTCGCGGAAGCGGATCCTGCCGATCTTCCTTTCGAGAAAATACACGAGAATGCCGACCTGCACGGTCGCGGAAATCGAGTTCGCGAGCGAGAGGCCCGCGTGGCGCAGCGGCGTCTGCATGAGCGCGTATCCCGCCGAGATGTTGAGCACGAACGAGACGGCGGCGGCGTACACCGGCGTGCGCGCGTCCTTGAGGGAGTAAAAGGTCGGCGTGGTGATCCTGAGAAGTGCCACCGGCACGATCCCGAAGCTCGCGCAGAAGAGGGCGCGCGCCGTCATCTCGGCGTGATAGGCGGTGAACTGCCCGCGCATGAACAGCACCGATACGACCGCGGTCCCTACCGCCATAAGGGCCGCCGCCGCGGGGACGGCCAGAAACAGGGACGCGTTCGAGGCGCGTATGTAGAGTTTTTTAAGCGTGACCATGTCGTCCTTCGCCGTGATGCGCGACATCTCGGGAAGGATCACGTTGCCGATCGATACGATGAATATCCCGAGCACCATCTCGGTGAGGCGGTCCGAGTAATACAGGTAGCTGATGCTCCCCGAGGGCAGCAGGGAGGCGATGACGGTGCTCATGAAGATGTTCACCTGGTAGATCGCCGTTCCGAAAACCGCGGCCCCGATCATCCGGAAAATCCTCCTGATGCCGGGATGCTTCAGGTCGAGGGAGAATTTCATCCTGAAGCCCGAGCGCACCAGGTCCGGGACCTGCGTGACCGCCTGGAAAATTCCGCCCAGTATGACCCCCCAGGCCAGGCCGTGGAGCGGCTCGGAGAAGAATCCGCGGAACAGCACCGCCCCCATGATCATGCCAACGTTCAGGAGAACCGGTGAAAACGCGGGCGCGAAGAAATAATTATGCGAGTTGAGGACGCCCATCGCGAACGCGACCAGCCCCACCAGGAACAGGTAGGGGAACATGATGCGGTTGAGCCCCACCGTGAGGGCGAGCACGCCCTCGTCTTCGAACCCGTACGCGAACGCGCGGACGATCTCCGGGGAGAACACGATCCCCAGCGCGACCAGTCCCCCGAGGACGATGAGCATGATGGAAAGCGTCTTCTGTGCGAGCTCGAGTGCCTCGCGTTCGCCCTTGTTGACCAGGTAATCGGTGTACACGGGAATGAACGACACCGTGAGCGCGCCCTCGGCCACCAGGCGGCGCAGAAGGTTGGGTATTCTGAATGCGACGAAGAAGCCGTCGAGCGCTCCCGAAGCGCCAAAGTAGCTCGCGACGATCATGTCCCGCACGAATCCGAGGATTCGGCTGGCAAGCGTCGAAATCGCGACGATGCCCGTCGAACGGACAAGTGAAGAGGGTGCCATGTGCGCTCACTACAGGGCGCATGGCGGGAAGTCAACCCATTTTATCGGCGCATGCCCATTTCCGTCCCGCCGCACGCCGGTTAATTATCTTGACAAATCCCCTCCGCTGCGGATGTATACTTCCCACATGCGAGCGCACACATCCAACATGAAACCCCTGAAAATCCTCTGCATATCAACGATCGCCGCCGTGTCCCTGAGCATTACCGGGTCCGCCTATGCCGGCTACTACGATCAGGGCCTGTACTTTTACCGTGTCAAGAACTACGAGAAGGCGCGGGAGATGCTTATCAAGGCCGGAGAAACATCCAACGACGGGCACTGCTATTTTTTCCTGGGCGACATAGAGATGCAGGAAAACAATTTCGACAAGGCGCTCGAATATTTCAAGCTTTCCGTGAACCGGGTGATATCCCCAAAGTACCTGCGGCTTTCATACGCGAACATCATGATCATCCTCGAGCAGCGCGGCGATTATATGGGCGTCGTGAAGATGAGCAAAGAGATGTCCCTCAAGATGGGCGACGGGGACGCGCGGGTGCGCGTGGAGGCGCTTATCAACAAGTTCCTCTGGACGGACAATCAGGACGCCAAGGCCGAATACGAAAAGGGAATACGCTTCCGCAACCTGGGAAAAACCGACGATGCGGAATCTTCCTTCAAAGCCGCGCTAAAAACGGATTCCGCGTTCCTGGCACCCAAGTTCGAGCTGGGCCTCCTCTACCTGAAAGCGGGCAATACGACCGACGCGGTACGCTGCCTGAACGATGTCGCGGACAAGATCCCTTTTTACGGAGACGTCCAGGTGGTGCTGGGCGACATCCAGTTTCAGAAGGAATCGTACCGGCAGGCGCTCGCGCATTTCTCGAAGGCGCTCGATTACGGGTTCTTCGACGCCGGTACGCTTTACCTGATCTACATCAAGAGGGCATCATCATTCTACAATATCAGGGAATATAAAAAGGCCGGGGAGAGCGTGGCCGAGGCGCTCAAGCTGAATCCGAAATCCATGGAGGCGTTTTTCCTGCTTTCGGCAATCGATATCAAAGAAGAAAACTACGCCGAGGCGCTCAAGACCCTTGAGAGGGCCGAAGCCCTGGAGCCCGACAATACCGAGATACTATTCCAGTTGGGGAGCGTCCACTACAAGACCGCATCGAAAAAATACATCCAGTATTTCGACAGGCTGTTTGACCTGAATGCCGCCCGTCAGAAGGAAACGCCTCAGAAATACCACAAGGCATTTGCACTGCTCGCGAAGGCGTATCATGAATCCTCGCAGGACGCACGCGCGCTCGCCATTGCCGATAAGCTCCCGGAAAAGTACCTGGACACCGAAATGAAGTTCATGCTCGCCAGGACGCACGCCCAGCTTGGCAATACCGATAAGGCTATCGGCTACTTCGAAAAGCTTTCCCTCTCCTCGGACGACGATCGCTACCTGCTCTGCGCCCTCTACGGCCGTGCTGGACAAAAAGATAAGTCGAAGCGGATTCTCCTTGGATTGCCGAAATCATACCTTGAAAGGGCGCGCGGCGACGCTGCGCTCTCGGGAATCGCCAGGGATATCGACGAAGAGCGCCGCATTAAAGAGGAAGAAAAGCTTAAAAAGGAAGAGGAAGCACGCGCAAGGCGCGAAGAAGAACTGCGCATCAAGCGGGAAGCGGAAGCCCGGCAGAAGGCCGAAACCGAAGCCAGGCTGAAGAAAGAAGAGGAGAACAAGCTGAAGCTTGAGCCGAAGAAACAGCCCTGAAACCGGTCACGCGGCGATCTTCGCAGCGGCGCTCGCCGCCGCGTGCGGCGCTGTCGGCTTGAATTGTCTCTTTACCGCGTATTCCGTCCCGCAGATAGCGATGATCACGGCCGGGTCCATGGCATGCCATGTGGCGCAACGGGCCGGTTCCGGAGCCGGTAGCGTCGATTTCCTGGTTTCCGGTGAAACCGCGTTTCAATCCATGGCTGCGGTGATCGCAATCCTTTTCATATCGTCCCTTCCGGCCGTGCTTGTACCGGTAATGGTATGCGTCTCCGTTCTCGCGCGACTCTATCTCTTCCGGTTCCTTTCCCTGCGCCCCCGCGAAATCATATTCACGGGTGCGGTCATGAACGCGGTTCTTTTCCTGGCTCTGTTCTTCCTGACCGCGGCGGGAACCGAGGCGGCGACGCACGCGGCCGGGAACCTCATTCTCGGTTACGGCGCGATGCATACCGCGTCATTCATCGCGCCGGCGCTCGTCCTGGCGGGAATCCTGGCCGGATACATCCTCATTTTCGCCTTCCGAATCGAGATCGCGCTTTTCCTGCTCGGGCCCGACTATTTCGATCTGACCGGTTTGTCGTACGGAAGGGCTCGGACCGGTCACCTTGCGGCAACCGGCGTTCTCTCGGCATGCATGTTCTTCTGCGCGGGCTGGCTCGCGGCTCCCGCATCCGTCCTGTTCGGCCGCGCATCGTCCCGGGGAGGCATGGCGGGGGCTTCGGCGCTGTGTGCGGGAATCGCGCTTACCCTGCTTCTGCTTTTTGTATCGGACCATGCCGACGCCTATTACATCGCCCTCCTGGCCCTGTGCGTTCCGCTGGGACGTATGGCGGTCGACCGCTTTCGAGGCGAGGGTTCTCCGGTATGATGGAGGTCCGCGATCTCACGTACGCCCGCGGCGGCAGGATGATCCTTGATTTCCTGTCCGCGCGGTTCGAGACCGGCGCCGTCACCGCCATCATCGGGCGCTCGGGGTCGGGAAAAAGCACGCTGCTTTCCATTTTGTCGGGGACGCGGCGCACCTACGACGGAGAGGTGCTTTTACATAATCGCCCGATGCGCGCGCTCGGCCCGGCGGAACGTAATCGCGAAACCGTGCTGCACAGCGGCGTCCTCCCCGCGAACCCGGACGAGCGCGTGGCCGATTTTATCCTGCTGTCCCGTGCTCCTTATCGGGGGCGCCTGCGGTCATTCGGAGCCCTCGACAGGGAAGCGGCCCAGGAATGCATCGAGTCCTTCGATCTCGCCATTCATGCCGATAGTTCGCTGGGCGAGCTCCCGGGCGGCGCGCAACGGCGCGCGCTCCTCGCGTTCGCCTTCGCGCGATCGGCCGATTACCTTCTCCTGGACAATCCTACGGATGGCCTCGACCTGCATGGCGCTGCGATCCTTCTCCGTGCCATCCAGCGCTATACCATGAGGGGCGACAAGTCGATCCTGTTCGCGACCGGCGATATCTCGTTCGCCTCCCAGGTCGCCGACAGGATCCTTGTGATGGAAGGGGGCAAATTCGCGGAAGACCTCGCGCCCGACGAACTCGACGCCGATCTCATAAAAAAATATTTCGACGTGGATGTTTTAATTTCGCGCAACGTCTACAGCGGCAGGCCGCAGGTTCATTTCCTCTCGTAGGGCCGCATCAGGTGTAATACTTGAGCTTGAGCTGCCCCTCTTCTATCGTCTCGATGAAAATGAAATGATCGTAGATGTCCAGCGTGTCGGCGGTCTTCATGAGCTCCGGCTTCATGCCCAGGACGAGCACGCGTTTTCCCTTCTTGCGGGCGCTCACGCTCACGTCCACCATGCTCGTGAGCCCCGATACGGTGATAAGGTTCACGCGGGCCAGGTTCAATATCACGTTCGCCTTGAGGAGCAGGTCCTCGACCAATATCTCGAAATCAGCCCTGGTAAGGCTCGAGATGGGGCCCGAGAGATGTACGATCTTCACGTTTTCGCGGTCTTCAATTGAAAAATTGAGCGCGCTCATTGCGTTTCCCCGCGTGGTTTCGGGCGTGCCGTCCGTCAACCGAACAGCGCACCCAGCGTGTGCGCGAGTATACCCTCCTCCACCGGAATGTCGAATACCGGTTTTCCCGGCCCGGCCAGGAGCACCGGCCGTATCGAGCCTCCCGAATTTTTCTTATCATAGCGCATGTGGCGTACGATTTCATCGGCGCCGAAACTCACCCGGGTTTCGGCAAGTCCGAACTTGTCGATAAGGCCGAGCGCCCGTGCGCAATCGTCTTCGCGCAGCATCCCGAGCCTTCGTGAAACCAGGATTTCCGCCTTCATTCCCAGCGCGACCGCCTGGCCATGAGTGATGCCCCTGTACCCGGAAAGCGATTCCAGGGCATGCCCGACCGTGTGTCCGAAATTGAGAATCGCGCGGATCCCCTCCTCTCGTTCGTCCCGCTCCACGATCGAGCCTTTAAACCGCACGGAGTGGTACACGATCTCGTCGAGAACCTCAGGAACTCGCATGTCGGCAGCGCGTGTACGGTCAAATAGTGCGCGCAGCGGCTCGTCGCCGATAAGCGCATGCTTCACGGCCTCGGTGAGTCCGTTTTTTAATTCGAGGTCCGGGAGCGTCGCGAGCAGGGAAATATCGGCCGCCACGAACGCGGGTTGATGAAACACTCCCACGATATTCTTCCCCGCGGAAATATTTACCGCGACCTTGCCGCCCACGCTGGAGTCGACCATGGCGAGCAGCGTGGTGGGAACGTGGATTACCGGAAGCCCGCGCATGAACAGCGCTGCGAGAAAGCCTGAGAAATCCCCGACAACACCTCCCCCCACGCCTATCACCACGGATTTACGGGTGAGGCCCTCGCGCAGCATCCATTCGAAGGCGCCCTTCGCGAAATCGAGGCTTTTATGTTCTTCTCCGTCCGGCATTATAAACACGTGCCGGTCCCATTCCCCAGAGAGGTGAAGCAGGCGCTCCCCGTGCAGGCGGCGCACCGTTTCGGAGATCACGAGGGCCGTCCTCGCTCCCGCGAAGCGATCCATCGCGGCGGCCAGTTCCCCAAGGGCGCCTGAGCCGACGGCCACGTCGTACCCGGAGTCGCCGAGTACCCGAACGCGCCTTACAGGTCCATCCATCGCGCCCCCAGGTACACCCTCCCGTGGGATGAGCGCCCGAGCGCGGCGACAAGCTCGTCGTTTACCGGGGGGAATATCGTCAAATGGGAAACTTGTTCGGCGGTGAAAAAGCCGTAACTGTGAAGCCTGCGATCTTTGCCCAAGGTTATCCTGCCGCCGGCCTTTCCACAATGAAAGCAAATGTTCACGACATGGCGCCCGCTCGCCGGATTGATTGAATCGGACACGAAGGCGATATCGCCCGGCTGCACATCCAGCTGCAACTCCTCCCTGAATTCGCGCGCAAGCGCGTCGGGAAGCGACTCCGTATATTCGACGCCGCCGCCGGGAAGAAGCCAGTAAACCTTGCCGGCTTTTTGGTGCGCGATCAGCAGGACACGACCGCTTTCGATCACGATTCCCGCTACGCGAATCCTGGGACGCTTGCTTTTCCCAAGGATCATGGATTTTCCGTCCCGGCCAGCATCGCCTCAAGGGCCGCGCGCGCCGCTTCCATCTCCGCCTTCCTCTTGCTGCTCCCCGATCCGCTCGATATCCGCACGCCATTGATAATAAGGGTTACGGTAAATTCCTTCAGGTGGTCCGGGCCGGATTCCTTGACTACCTCGTAGACGGGCTTCTCGCGGTATTTTTTTTGAACATACTCCTGCAATGTGGTCTTGGGATCGCGATAGTACGAAGCACTGTCGATCCGCTCGATGTCTTTCTTGAGGAGCGAAAGTACGAATTTCTTGCTTTCCTTCAGGCCCGCATCAAGGTAGAGCGCGCCAATCACCGCTTCCAGGGTGTTCGCAAGAATCGAGTTTCGGCTGCGCCCGCCGCTGATTTCTTCTCCCCTGCCCAGCAGGATAAAATCCCCCAGCTGGATCTCCTTGGCGACCTTTGAGAGGGTGGCTTCGGATACCACGGCGGACTTGATCTTTGCGAGATCGCCCTCGACATATTTTTCGAATCTCTTGAACAGGTATTCGTTCACCACGAGCGCGAGCACCGAATCGCCCAGGTATTCCAGCCGCTCGTTGTCCTTCACGTGCGGACCCGCCTCGTTTATGTACGACCGGTGCGTGAGCGCCCTGTTCAACAGGCGCTTGTCGCTGAATTTCGTCCTGGTATTGTTTTGAAAGTGTGTGAGTTGCCGAACGCGCTGCTTCTTTTTGAGCCTGGGGTCTTTTTCCTCTGTTGTCATGAGCGGGTGGAAGGCTGTGTTCCGCTGACCGGCGTATTACTTGAGCTTGGACTGGATATATTTGAGGGCATCCCCGACGGTCTGGAGCTTTTCCGCATCCTCATCCGGTATCTCGATTCCGAACTCTTCTTCAAGGGCCATTACGAGCTCGACGGTGTCGAGCGAATCTGCGCCGAGATCGTCCATGAAAGAAGCGTCTTCGGTCACTTCGGACTCATCGACGCCAAGCTGATCTACGATGATCTTTTTTATCTTCTCGAAATCAACCGACATGACCCCTCCTCCGCATTCTCTCGTTTCTACCGGCGCGACCCCACACGGGCGCTAAAACCTGCACCAATATACCCATGAAGCATTCGCTGTCAAGCCTTTCTGCGTCATCCGTGGGCAGGGGGCACAGGATGTGCGCAAACGCACCCGGGCTCCCTTCCGCGCGGCGGGTATGACTACTTGGTTTCTTTGGTTCTTATTTTCGGTGCTACTACAAGTATGTCCTTGTAATATCCGCACGAAGGACACACCCTGTGGGGCAGTGCGTACGCGCCGCACTTGGGACAGGGACGCAGGTTCGGAGCACCAATGGCGTCATGTGAGCGGCGCATCCTGCTTTTTGATTTTGATTTTCTTCTCTTTGGAACAGCCACGGCCTAACTCCATATATCTTGATATTTATCGAATGTCGACAGTATGCAATTCTAACCAGGTGGATTGAAAGATAGGTGTAGTTATATTTACGTCCCCATTATGTCAATAGCAATTTATTCAAGGGAAGAAATTTTTGCCGGCACAAGAGACGGAAATTTCTTCAGGGCCGCGTATCCTTCTTCTCCGCGACTCCCAGCAGCATGATCCTCTCCTTGGCTTTCTGCGCGAACGGGGAGCGCGGAAATTCAGAGACAACCTTGTTAAAATACTCGCGTGCCTTGAAATGATCGCCTTCTTGCTCGCTTAATCGTCCGAGATCGTAGGAAATCTGATCTGAAATCGCGCTTTTGCCGTATTCCTTCTCGATCACGACATATATCTGTTTCGCCCCCTTAACGTCGCCCAGGTATTCGCATGAACGAGCCGCCTGCTGGAGTCCCATAGGGGCGAAAAACGATCCCGGGTTTTTATCCGTAAACCTGAGAAAGTAGTCTTTCGATTCCTTGTACCTGCTCTCGGCAAAGAACAGGTTCCCGATTATATAATATCCGAATTCGTGTACGTAGCCCCAGTAAGAAGAATCGACGATAGCAGCGAGCTCTTGTGCAGCCTTGTCAAGGGCAGCCCCACGCTCCCTGTCGTCCGCCGGAAAGCCCGCGCGATACTTGTCAAGCGCCTGTTCGAACTGAACGAGCTCGGTGCTTGCCCTGTGGTCATAGTAAACAACCATGCTCATAACGAAGATGGCGCCGATAAGCGTCCCGGCCGCACCGTATGCCACCTGTTTTCGATGGTGCCTCACGTAGTCCTTGACTGTCATGAGGGCTTTTTCGACGATGTTTCGCCTTATTTCAATTTCCCTGGATTCCATTGTCCGCGCCTATTCTCCCTGCTTCATCTTGATCAGATCGCCGATGGTAACGCGGGAGGAACCGGCGTTATTGAGGATCTTGGAGAGTACTTCCTTTTCTTCGGCCGCCTCGAGCTGCTTTATGCTGAGGGAGAGCCGCTTTCGGTCGACGTCGACGCCCAGGACTACGGCGCTAACCTGGTCCCCGGTTTTGAATTTATCCTCGAGATTCTCTATCTTGCGGCGGGAGACCTCGGATACGTGGACGAGGCCCTCCACATCGCCTTCGAGCTTCACGAATACACCGAACTGCACGACGCCGGAGATGATACCGGATACACGCGACCGGGGCGGATATTTTTCCTTTATCGCCTCCCAGGGAGAACGAGTGAGCTGTTTGATACCGCACGATATCTTCATCTCGTCCCGGCGAATTTCGAGAATCTTGAATTCGACCTCGTCGCCCGCCTTGTAGGAGTGAGCCGGATCCCTCGATGAATCTTCCCAGCTGATGTCGGACTGGTGGACAAGGCCATCGATATCGTCATCTATTCCCACGAACATCCCGAAGGAGACCACCTTTTTCACCTGGCGCTTCAGGACGGTACCTGCCGGGAAGCGCTGCTCAATGCTGTCCCACGGATTCGGAAGTATCTGCTTGAGCCCGAGTGCAAGCTTTCGCTCCCTCGAGTCGACGGACGTGACCATTACCTCGATCACCTGCCCTTTCGCAAACGTGTCCTTGGTGGAAATCATCTTCTTGGTCCACGAAACGTCATGCGCGCCCAGGAAACCCTCTATGCCGTCCTCTATCTCCATGAACACGCCCTGGTTCACAATAGTGACCACCCGCCCGTTCACCCTGTCGCCCACATGGTACTTCTCATCGATATGTGTCCAGGGATCGTCCACGAGCTGTTTCAATCCCAGGGAAATTTTCCCTTCGGGGCGATTGATATCGAGTATCACGAACTCGCGTTCCTCGCCGACTTTAATAATGTTCTTCTTCTTGAAAACACGTTTCCAGGTTATATCGTTCTTATGCAGGAGTCCCTCGACCCCTCCGATATCGACGAACACCCCGAAATCGACGAATTTCGTGACTTTGCCGGTGATCCGGTCGCCGGGTTTGAACGAGGCGGCGAGATTATTCCAGAATTTTTCCTTTTGCTCGTCCAGGTATTCTTTCCGGCTGAGGAGCAGTGATTTCTTTTTCTCATCGACGCTCTTGATCTTGAAGGTGAACGTAAGACCGGCGCTTGCATTGTTTTTTACCTTCACATCACCCGCATGCGAAAAGGGGAGAAAAGCCTGAATCCCCTCGACATCGACGATTACGCCCTTGTTGCTGGAGCTGAGTACGGTCCCCGACACATGCTGGGCGCCGCTTTTCACCAGGTCGACGAACGTCTGCCAGCCTTTTTCCCTGAGCGCGGCCTCGTGCGAGAAGATGTACATGCCGTCAACCATACGGCTGTTCTGCAGCATTATGTCGATAACATCTCCCACGGCCGGACGGTTCTTGAATTCTTCCAGGCTCACCCGCCCGTCGGACTTTGTCCCCACGTTGACATAAACAAAATCGTTGTCTATGGTGACTATTTCTCCCTGTAACATCTTACGGGGCGGGATGGATTCCAGCGCGCTCTTGGCGATGTTTTCCATGCTGATCTGTTCATCGGTCTTTTCACGTGCGTCGCTCATGAGCCGTAACCCTTGCGTCTATAGTGTTGATGAAAAAAAGCGCTGATTCATGGAGATGCTGTTCATCTCGCCCTGCCGGAGATATAATCGACCAGATATTCCACCACTTCGTCCCTGTTCATTGAGGAGGTTTCCAGGTAATGCGCATCGTCCGCTCTGACGAGACGACCGAAGGGACGCGAGGTATCCTCCAAGTCTCTCTGGATAATCTGCTTTCTTATAGCCTCTGCGTCAACCGTTTTTCCCTGTCCCTGATACTCCCTGACCCTCCTCAGAGAGCGTACCTCCGCGGTAGCGTCAAGAAATATTTTAACATCCGCGTCCGGGAAGACCACGGTGCCGATATCCCTCCCATCCATGATGATCGATGCGCTTCCCGCCCAGGATCGCAGAAGCGCGTTAACGAATCCTCGAATGCCGGGATCATCGGACACCACGCCGATATTTTTCGCGATCATTTCACTCCGTATGGGGCCGGATACGTCATCACCGTTCACAAAGGTGCTCACGGTTCCATCATCGTTAAAGCGCTGCGCAATGACGAGGTTTTTAATCTCCCCGGCATAATCGACCCCCGTCCGTAACGAATCCCTGTTTCTCAGGAGGTACCAGGTGATCGCCCGGTACAGCGCGCCGGAATCGATATAGTGCAGATGCAGCCGACGCGCCGCGTCCCTGCACACGCTGCTTTTCCCCGACCCGGCGGGCCCATCCACCGCGACCACAAGACGCCTGCCTTCCATCGCTAAATTCCCTTCCTAAGCTCCCGCGCGCGGTCGAAAAAATCCGCAATCATCCGCGGGTCCCCGTTCGCTTCGATACGGGCGATTACGTCCTCGATAATCTTGATAGTGTCCCGGGCAGCGGCCGCGATATTCGTACCATTTGCCGCGAAGATATCCGCCCACATCTCGGGGGAACCGGCCGCGATCCGTGTAACGTCGCGGAAGCCGTTTCCCATGAAATTAGTCAGGCCGGGCCCCATTGATTCCGCCAGTCCCCCGATGGCATGCATTGCGGAACAAGCCAGGAGATGGGGCAGGTGGCTGGTTCGGGCAACGACGCTGTCATGAAACGATGCCTCCGCCTCGACCACCACGGCCCCGAGAGACCGCCAGAACCCGGCCACCTTTTCTATATCCCCCCGCGCATTGCGTGCGTGCGGGGTGATTATCACCGGTGCCTGGTTATACAAGTCGTGCCTGCTCGCCCCGTATCCCGTCCTTTCCGAACCCGCCATCGGGTGACACCCGACAAACCTGTCGGCCCTTGGGTTGGCCAGGGCCGCTTCGACGATGGGCGACTTGACGCTCCCCACGTCGATCACCAGCGAGGTCGCACCGAGCCCGCTGTCATTCAGGATGGTGTTTAACAATTCGATCGAGTGAAATACCGGGGTGCAGATAATGAGGAGATCGATCCCATCGAGGCGCGCGGCCTCCATCGAGATCACCCTGTCGATGACGCGCCCGCGCAGCGCGTCTCCGAGCTTTCCGGGATCGCGCGCGAATGCGATGATTTCGCCCTGGTGCGATATGCTTCTGAGACCCCGGCAGATCGATCCGCCAAGCAAACCCAGTCCGAAGACCGCGATTCGGGAAAACATCAATAAATATCCCGATCGAGCGCCTGTGCAAGTTTCTTGAGTCCGGCTATAAGGTCAACAAGGGTCTTGAAATCGATTGTCTGCTGGCCGTCCGAATGCGCATCTTCGGGATTGGGGTGCGCCTCCAGGATAAGGCCGTCGGCGCCCGCGGCGATGAAGGCCCGCCCCGCGGCGGGTACGTAATCCTTGATGCCCATCGCGTGACTCGGATCGCACACCACCGGGAGATGGCTCAGGTCCTTGATGATAGGCACGACCCCCGCATCGAGGGTGTTGCGCGTAATATCTTCGAAAGTCCGTATGCCGCGCGGGCAGAGAACGACCTTTTTATTCCCGTTGGACAGAATATATTCCGCGGACATCAGGAATTCATTGACGGTTGCGCTCATGCCCCGCTTCAGGAGCACCGGCTTGTCGATCTTGCCGACCTCTTTTAGCAGGTTGTAGTTCTGCATATTTCGCGTGCCTATCTGCAAAATGTCGGCGTGCTCGGCGACCACGCCGACGTCGCGCGGATCCATAACCTCGGTCACGATCGGAAGGCCCGTTTCCCGTTTCGCCTTCGCAAGAAATTTAAGCCCCTCGACGCCGAAACCCTGGAATGAATACGGTGAGGTCCTTGGCTTGTACGCGCCGGCACGGAAGATGCTCGCCCCCGCCTTCTTTACCATCATCGCATGTTCGATAACCGCCTTCTCGCCCTCGACCGAGCAGGGCCCCGCCATCACCACAATTTTATTCCCGCCTATTTCGACGTCGTCCACCCTGATCACGGTGCGGTCCGGGTGCGTTTCGCGACTGACGAGCTTGAACGGCTTCAGGATGGATTTTACGGATTCGACGCCCGCCAGGGCCTCAAGGGGCTGTTCGCGGAGGACATCCTCGTCCCCGATCACCGTGATGATGGTCCGATGAACACCTTGCGACACATGAGGCTGAAGCTTGAGCGACTTGATTTTATCGACTATATGGTCGACTTCTTCCTGGGAAACGTTCGGCTTGAGTACAATGAGCATATCGGACTCCGGTGGCGAGTGATCCCCGCGCCTCGCGGGCGTGTGCTAGTTTTCGATCGGATATGACCCAAGAATCTTAAGGAATATAAGGTCATCCCTCATTTGTTCGATAACTTTAACGACGTCCTTACTATTCCTGTGACCGATGAAGTCAATGAAAAAATTGTACTCCCACATCTTTTTCTTGTCCGGCCGGGATTCGATCTTCGTCATATTAATCCCCGCATCGCTGAAGGGCTGTAACATGTTGTAGAGCGCCCCCGGCTTGTCCTTGAGGGCGCACACGATGGAGGTCTTGTCTCTTCCCGTGGGGGGATTGTCGGTCCTTCCGATCACCAGGAAGCGCGTGTGATTCTGCTTCGAATCCTCGATGCCGGTCGCAAGCACGTTCAGCCTGTTGATTTCCGCGCTCACCTCGGAGGTAATCGCCCCGGAAAGCTTGTCCCATGAAGCGGTTTCCGCCGCCAGTGCGTTCGAGTTCACGTGATGCAATTCCGCGTTTGGAAGGTTTTTCCTGATCCACTCCTTGCACTGGCCGAACGACTGCGGATGGGAATAAAGCTTCTTGATCGACTTCATGTCTTTGGCCACCGAGGCCAGGCTGTACGAAATCCGAAGGGATTTTTCCGCGACTATTTTCAAGTCGGTATCGAGCAGCTCGTCCAGGGTATAGGTTACCGCGCCCTCGGTGCTGTTTTCGACGGGCACGACGCCGCAGGTGACGCGACCCGTCTCCACCTCGGTGAAGACGTCGTGTATCGTCTTCATGGGAATCGCCTGTGCCGTTTCGCCGAAAATATCGCGCAGGGCCAGGTGGGTGAAGGTCCCTGCGGGTCCAAGATAGGCGATTGTCACCGGCTTCACGAGGTCGGAGGCGTGCGTCAGGAGCTCCGTGTAGATGCGCTTGAACAGCTCGCTCGAGAGAGGTCCCTTGTTCATCGATTCGATCATTTCGAAAAGCCTGCCCCTGTCGGCGGGCGCGAAAAGCTGGGAGGCATCGGCACCGGTCCGCTTCAACTCCTCGATGTACGCGGCGAAACGCCGCGATATGAGGTCAATGATTTGTTTGTCAAGATCGTCGTATCCGTCGCTCATTTACTCCTCGCTTTCGAACGAGAATTCTTTGATTTCCGAGAGACGCGGAAGGTCGGAGAGCTTGTTGAGCCCGAAGTAACGGAGAAACTCGTCGGTCGTCCCGTAGGCGAGCGGCCGTCCGGGCAGCTCTTTCCGGCCCACCGGCTTGATCAGGTTCCTCTTCATCAAATTTGCGACCATCATTCGGGACGAGACCCCCCTGAGCTCCTCGATCTCCGCCATCACCACCGGCTGCTTGTAGGCGATGATGGACAACGTCTCGAGCATGCCCTTGGAAAGACCCTCTTTCCTGGTAAAGCCCATTATCCGGCGGAGCTTTTCCGCATAACGGCTATCCGTGACGAACTGGTACCCGTTCGAAATCTGGACGAGCTTCAGTCCGCCGTGACGATCCTCGAATTCGTCGACCAGGGAATCAAGGATTATCTTGGCATGGGTGGAATCGACCCCCAGGTTTTTCACAAAAAACGAAAGCGGCAGGGGGTCGTTGGAAAGGAACAGGACCGCCTCGAAGAGCCCGTGCATCTCGGCCTCCTCGCTCTCCGCGGCCGGCTCCTCGTCCGCCACAATGACCGGGCGGTCTTCACGCGACCCGGCCCGGCCCGGGAGGTCCTTCTTGTCGCCCTTGCGCATTTCCGTATCCACGGTGCCGGGCATGTCTTCGTCCTTCGGGGTCTCTGTTTTTTCGTTCATTCTGTTTTATCTTCTGCGAGCCGGTCTTCCGCCGCGGGATCAAAATTCCTTACAATTCGGATGTCACCGAACACCCGGTGCTGCATCACCCGGATACGCGCGGTCTTCGCCATTTCCAGTATCGCAAGGAAGGTTGCCACGATCTCGCCGCGGCTTGGCCTGTCGGGAAATATATCGAGGAAGAGTATCTGTTCGCTCTTCCGAAGCATGTCCATGATGAATATAATCCTGTCGCTGACGAGTATTTCGTCAAATACAATTTCTTTCTGCTCAATTTCGCCCCGCGAATCCATGATATCCGCGAATGCGCTCAGGAGATCGAAAAGGGAAACCTCGATCAGTTCTTCTTCCCGGAACATGCCCTTGAGCTCGTTTTCCCGCACGTAGGAATCGGCCTGCATCTCGAAATGTGTGCGCAGTTCCCGCGACGCGGTCTGGTATTTCTTGTATTCGAGCAGTTTCTGGATAAGTTCCGGAGGCAGGGGCGGGACAAAGTATTCGTCCTCCAGGTCGCCCCCCGGGAGCAGGGCCTTGGACTTGTAATAGAGGAGCTCGGAGGCCATGACGATAAAATCGGCCGCGACCTGTATGTTCAGCTTCTCCATGAGCTTGAGGTATTCAATATATTGCTCGGTTATGCCGGATATTGAAATCTCGGTGATGTCGATCTTCGCCTTTTTAATGAGGCTCCAGAGCAGGTCCAGCGGCCCATCGAAATTCTCCACGTGGATGACATATCCCCCGCCGGGGGCGTCTTCCTGTGTCACCTCGATTTCTTCGGTATGTTCACTCATTGCGCGTTTTTTCAATCCTGGAATACCATAAACGGAGAGGTAATCTCTCCGTTCTTTGCAACACTTTTATTTTTCCTGTCGGGAAAAGCAGTCGGACGGGCCGCGGGTCGTTCAGGCGAGGGCTTTCTCCGCCGCCTTTTGAAGTCTTTCCGGCGGGAATGGCTTCACGACAAAATCCTTTACGCCGATTTTAATGGCCTTCGTGAGCAGGTTCTCCTGGCCCAGGGCGGTAACCATGATTATCCGGGCCTTCTGGTCGAGCACCAGTATCTCCTCTGCGGCCTGAATGCCGTCTTTCTCCCTCATGGTGATATCCATGGTGACCAGATCGGGCTTAAGCTTCTTATAGAGCTCCACGGCCTGATTGCCGTTCTCCGCTTCCCCTATCACCTCATGGCCAAGGGGTACGAGAGCGTCCTTTACCAGGGTCCGCATGAATTTCGCATCATCAACTATCAGGATCGTCGCCATTGCCCTTCTCCAATTTCAGAGATATGTCACCGCAGGGAAAACAGGCCAAGAATCGCATCTCGCGGATAACAGTGTAATCCCCTCATGTTCAGTATTCAACTAAAATTTATCGGGCCCGGGTAAATAATTCACGCAAGCCTTATTTTATTATAACGCCCCTCTATAAATGTTCAACTATTTTGCCGGGTATCTCGACCAGGGGAACGATATCGGCCACCGCTCCTATCTGTACCGCCACCCTGTTCATCCCGTATACGACCGAGGTCTCCTCATTCTGTGCAAGGGTGAAGCCGCCCTTCGTCTTGATCCTGAGCAGGCCGTCCGCGCCGTCCCTTCCCATGCCCGTCATGATTACCCCCACCGAGTTCCGGCCGAAGGCATCGGCGACCGAATCAAAAAGCACGTCAATGGACGGCCTGTGGCCGTTCACCTTGTCCGACTGGAATACGCGCAGGATATGCGCACCCCCCGCGGATTCGACGCGCATGTGGGAGTGCCCGGGGGCGATATAGCCGCATCCCGGCAGGACGCGGTCTCCCTCCTCGGCTTCTTTCACCTTGAGATGAGAGTTGTTGTCAAGGCGCTCCGCGAACGCCTTGGTGAATCCTTCGGGCATATGCTGAACGACCAGAACCGCGCTCGGCATTTTTTCCGGCAATCGCTGGAATATGCTGAGCAGCGCCGAGGGGCCGCCCGTGGATGTACCGATCGCGACGATCTTGTCGGACTTTCCGGGAGGTGCGGGCAGGGGTGCGAGGTGCAGTTCCGTCCTGGGGGTTGAAGGGTCGTGGCGCGCCAGCGCCGGGTGTCCGGGATGGGGCGCAATCTTCGAGCGCCATACCGATTTCACCTTGGAAATGAGAAGCTCCGCGATATCATCGACCGTAAGTGAAAGCGATGTGGAGGGTTTGGGAATGAAATCCACCGCGCCATATTCCAGCGCCTTGAACGTGGCCTCGGCGCCGTACTGGGTGAGCACGCTCATCATTATTACCGGCTTGGGCTTTGTCGTGATGATTTCTCGCAAAGCCTCCAGGCCGTCCATGATGGGCATCTCGATGTCCATCGTGATGACGTCCGGGTTCAGCGTTTCGTTCTTGATGACCGCGCTCTTCCCGTTGTTGGCGGTACCCACCACTTCAATTTCCGGGTCGCGCTGCAGCACGTCGCTGATTATCTTTCGAACCAGGGCGGAATCGTCAACGACCAGTACCTTGATCTTTTCTCCCATGGTTAAGCTATCTCAGCTTTTCGACCAGCTTTCTCAGCGATTCCGCCTCCGGCATGATGAGCAGCTTGCCCATGACCCTGTCATCCTGGTAATAGAATTGCGTATCCATGACCAGGGCGTAGTCATTGGAAATGTTGTGCATGACGAGTATCGAATCCAGGATCGACTGCATGTAGTCATGCACCACGGTGGGCACGTCGGGCTTGATCGGGATTCCGGTCTTTTCGGAAAAAGCGTTGATGACCGATGAACCTACGATATTGGTGACTTCCTTGAGTGCGGATTCGCCGTCCTCGTTGAGTTCGGTCGTCCCGCCTATGCCGTAAAGCATGTCGATGAGCTCGAAACCGGACCCGTCCTGAAGGCTGAACAGTATGGTTCCCCTGATGTCGCCCTTGAGCGGCATGTAGACGCCGATATACGTGCTGTCGACTTCACCCACCGACTCGGGAATTTTCTCGACCGGCATCATGGAAACCTCGGGAATGGAGAGATCCACGCGCTTGTTAATGATCTTTGAGAGCGACTCGGCCGCACTGGTTATCCCCATGTTCGCGAGGACCCTTATGCGCTCGATATCCGACGCGTCGATGCCGAGCTGCCGCGATATGTGATCCTCCATGGCGCCCCCGGTCGACTGGGCCTTGATGGCGTCCTTGAGCTCATCCTTGAAGCTTTGAAGTACATCCTTCACCCTCGCGTCGACCTCGGCGGCATCGAGCGCACGCGCCGTGCCGGATTCTTCCACCGGCAGGAATTGGTCGCTGCGGTTCTTGTCGAATATGATGTCTTCTTTAACCGCCTCGCGCGCGGGCACCGGATCCGCGTGCTTCGGTTCCGGGGCTTTGGTGTCGATAGCGGAACGCAGGTTTTCGCGCGTTTCCACTTTTAATTGGGGAGTATCTTCCTTCTTTGCGAGTGCGCCCTTATCGGCGCGCGGCGCTTCCTGCTTTACCCCTGCCGCTTTGACCGTGAAATCGCCCACATCCTTAACCACCTCGATGTCGGCTTTCCGGACGTCCTGCGCCCTGTGGCGCTGAATGCGGGAAAGACGGTCCTGTTCCAGGATGACCTTGTTTATCATGGACGCGATATCAAGTATAAGACAGATGCTCCCGTCTCCCAGGATGGAAGCGCCGGCAAGGCCTTCCACCGTCGAGTAATTCTGTTCCAGGGACTTGATCACGATTTCCTGTTTGCCCTCGAGGAAATCGACGACCATGCCTATCTTCCGGTTGCCGTAACCAACCACGACCACCGGGACCTTCTGCCCCTCCTCGAGCACGCTGTCCACGCCCACGAACTCGTTCAATCGTATGAGCGAGAGGATTTCGCCGCGCAGGTTAATGACCTCGTGGCCCTCTATCGTGGTGATGTCCGCGAGGGAAATCTTGATAGTCTCGATCACGTCGGAAAGGGGAATGGCGAACAGTTCGCGGCGTACCTTCACCATGATGGCCGGGATGATCGCCAGCGTGAGCGGGAAGGCCAGGATGAATCGCGTTCCCATCCCCGGCTCGGTCTCGATGTTCACACTGCCGTTAAGCTCCGACACGGTTTCTTTTACCACGTTCATCCCCACGCCCCGGCCGGAAATATCCGATACGACGTCGGCCGTCGAAAAGCCGGGCTGGAAGATGAAGTTGTGGATGTCCTCGTCATCCATGTTGGCGAGCGCCTCGGGACTCGCGAGATTCTTTTCGAGCGCCTTCTTGCGAATCTTCGGTGCGTTCAGGCCCCGACCGTCGTCGGCTACCTGGACAAGGATCTGGTTCCCGGACTGGAATGCGACCAGTTGCACCGTGGCGGTTTCAGGCTTGTTGATCTTGCGGCGCTCCTCGGAAGGCTCGATACCGTGATCGATCGCGTTGCGTATCAGGTGCATGAGCGGCTCGCCCAGCACGTCGATTACCTTTTTATCAAGCTCGGTCTCCTCGCCGCGCACCTCGAGCCGGACATTCTTCCCGAACTCCTTCGCGAGATCGCGCACGAGCCGCGAGAACCTGGAAAAGACCTGCCCCACGGGTACCATCCTGGTCTTCATGATCCCGGTTTGCAGATCTTTCGCGATCCGGCCCATCTGGTCCATGCGGTTTTTGAATTCGTTCGTGACGGTCTTGTTGATGCTGCTCGCCCTGAGATCCTCGTACAGGCGGTAGAAACCGGAATTCGCGATCACAAGCTCGCCCACGTTCGAGAGCAGCTGGTCCAGCTTATCGACCGACACCTTGACTATTTTCAGCGAAACGCCCTTCGTGTCCTCGCGCTTTTTCGCCGACGTCTCGGATTTGTCTATATCTATGTCGACATCGCCTTCGTCCTCGTCCTCGTCTTCCTGGAGGAGGGGGGCAGTATCCGCGCTCGCTGCGTTCCGTTTCCCCGCTGCGGCTTCGGGCTTGCCCATGGATTCCTCGAGCAGCGTTTCGCGCTCGTGGAACTTGAGCACCATCTTGTCGTCTTTTCTCATGAGGCTCATCTTTCTCAGGTCGACCCGCTGGACCTGGTCGATATCGCAGGCCTTTCTCACCTCTTCGAGCGAATTCGCCGTCACGAGGATTATTTTCATCCCGTCCTTAACCGACTCATCGGTAAGTGAATCCGCCGCGGGCTTGCTCGCCAGTACCGTGCCGGTGCGCTCCAGGTTCGCCATTATGAGCTGCGCCTTCACCCATTTCATCTGCGCCGCGGGCTCCAGGGTTACGGAAATCTCGCAGCAGGAGCTTCCGTTCTGGAGGGCGTCCCGAATCTGCTTCATGTGAGCCGCAGTGAGCTGTATCTTGGTATCGTCGCGCGCAGGCGCCGCATCGGTTGCGGTCTTTGCCACGGGGGGGGCGTTCGTGGCGGACTTCCCGCTGCTCACCCCGATGATGCGTTCCATAATCTCGCTGAAATCCACGTCGGGTTTCTTGCCGGAGCCCACCTGGTCAATGACCGCGCTTATGACGTCGAAACAGTTGAAGATCACCTCGATGATTTCCGGGGTGACCTGCATCGTGCGGTCCCGGATGCCCTGAAGGAGATTTTCCATCTTGTGCGCCAGGTCGCTCAGGTCGTTCAGCCCCACAAAGGCCGCGGAACTTTTCAGGGAATGCGCGGCCCTGAAGATATTATTGATCACCTCCAGGTCGTCCGGGTTTTTTTCCAGGTACAGGAGGTTCTGATTCAACTCCTGCAGCTGCTCGTCCGCCTCTTCCAGGAAGATGTCCTGATATTCACCAAGGGAAAACGCCATCGCAGTGACCCCGCTTCATTTATAGTGTAATGGTACGCGCCGTACCCGGCCCTTCGATAATCGATACCGCTCAGGCGATCGCTTCCTCTTCGCGCTCGGCCTTCGAGAAAAGCATGCTGTCCAGCTTGAGAATGATGATGAGCCTGTTCCTCAATCGTCCGATCCCCTCGATAAACTCCTCGGAAATTCCCTCGATGAGCTCGGACGGCTGCTCGATGTGGCTGAGGGGAAGCCGTACCACCTGGTAGACATTGTCTACAAGAAGGCCCACGAGTTTTTCGCCGATCTCGATCACGATGATCCTCGTCAGATCGGTCACCTCCACCCTTGAAAACCCGAAGCGTTCGCGCACGTCAACCACGGGGATCACGCTGCCGCGAAGGTTGATCACACCCTTGATAAAATCCGGCGTGTTCGGGAGCCGTGTGATCTCCGGCATGCGGATGATCTCATGAACCTTGAGAATATCGATCCCGTACTCCATTTCGTCGAGAAGGAAGCTCACCAACTGGACGATGTCGCCCTCCACCTGGTCGGTATCCTTGTTCTCCACGTCCTCACTCATGGTGAGATGGTTCTTTCCTTTAAGCAATTCGTGAATATTCATAAGAAAATCCCCGCTTGGGTTTAATAGGCCTTACGGACGTTTCAACGTCCATTCATATCCGCGAATCCAAGGCAATTCAAGAACTTTTTTAACGTATTAATAATAGCCCCTTTCGGCCGGATTTGACGAATTATTCTTGCGTTTGGGGGGGGTGCGGCGTGATACACTGAGCTCATGTTCGTGGGGATCGATATAGGCTCTATCAGCGCGAAGATGGCGGTGGCCGGCGCCCGGGGGGATATCCTCTATGCCGACTACCGCTTCCACCGCGGAAACCCGGCGGCCTGCCTGTCCGATATGCTTGCGCGCGCGAGAGAGAGCGGTCACCGCTCATGCAGGGCCCTCTGCACCACGGGCTCCGGGCGGACCTATGCGGGCGCGCTCCTGGACGCCGACATTGTCAGGAATGAGATTACCGCGACCTGGATTGCCGCTGCCCGTGTCGAGCCGGCCGTACGCACGATAATCGAGATCGGGGGGCAGGATTCCAAGCTTATTACCCTCGAAAACGGCGGTATCCGGGATTTCAGGCTCAACTCGGTATGCGCCGCCGGAACCGGCTCGTTCATCGAACAACAGTCCGCGCGCCTGGGTTTGACGCCGGACGGGCTCTCGGACCGCGCGATGGGGGCACGCGAAAATCCCGCGCGCTTCACCGGGAGATGCACCGTTTTCGTGGAAACCGAGATGATTAATCTCCAGCAGCGCGGTTACGGCGTGGAATCCATCGCCGCGGGCCTTTTCGACGCGGTTGTGGAGAATTACCTGAACGACCTGTCGCCCGGCGTGCGGATCGCGCCCCCCGTGCTCTTTTGCGGAGGCGTATCGCAGCTTGAAGCGGTGAAACGCGCGTTCGAGGCCCGGCTGTCCCTGGAGGTCCGGGTCCCGCCCGCGAATACCATCATGGCGGCGTACGGGGCCGCCCTCCTGGCTTCCGAATGGAGCGGGATCGAGACGCCGGGTCCCGGGCGCGGGCTTTCCGTACGCATCGATCAGGAGGGCATACCGCGCCCGGAATCGTGCACCCGCACGGACTGCCTTGAATGCGGGAACTGCATGCCGGGAAAATCGGACCGCCTTTAAGCCCGTCCGGCATCCCCCCGTGTTTCGGGCAACGCAGCGTTCCCCGCACCGGGGACCGCGCGCATCGAAAACGTGCCGACCGGTTCCTTCTGTGAGAGGTATATCGGCGCCCAAAAACAAAAACCCTCCCGATCAGCCGGGAGGGTTTCTTGATATGACTGAAGTTTTGTCTACCGCACCAGGAAGCGGTTGAAGGAAATTATCTGGCCGCTGTCAAGGCCCAGATAAATCTCGTTTCCCGTGATGCTCGCCGCCGTGTTTATCCGCGCCTGCGTCGCGTAGTTCCATTGCACGCGCCCGTCGCGATCCAGCGCGTAGAGCGTCTTATCCGCCGATACGTAAATCGCCTCGTCCGTATACGTCATATTGTTGCGGACCTGGGCGCCCAACTCGCTGACATAGAGCGGGGCCCCGTTCGCGAGCGCGAATGCCGCCACCCGGCCCTTGACCCCGGCAACGATAATCCGGTCGTAGAGCACCAGCGGCTGGACCGCCACCGATTCCCCAGCCTCCTTTTTCCACAGCACCGAGCCGTTCACCGCGCTCAGGCCGGACACGGCCCCGTAATAGCTCACCGCGTAGATGACGTTATTGGCAAACACGAACTTGAACTTGCTTCCCATGTCGGCGGCCCAGTTCTGGCGGCCGTTCGCGGCGTTCAAGGCGTACAGCATGCCGTCGGCCCCGGACACGAAGAGCGTCCCGTTCGCGAGCATGGGCGTTTCATACACGCCCGCGTCGAGTTTGCTCGTCCAGTTGACCGCCCCGTACTTGTTTATCGAATAGACGTTGCCCCGCGCGGTGGCCGCGAGCACCTCTAACGGGGTGACGACCGGCACCATGTTGTTGATTATCGCGCCCTCGAGCTTTTGCGTCCACAGCACCTGTCCGTCGTACGTGGCGACCGCGTGCAGGTTCTCGTCGGCGGTCGCGAAATAAAGCACATTGCCGTCGGCGATAATGCCCGAGGAGATGGGGCTGCCCATGTCACGCTCCCAGCGCTTGACCGCGGTGACGCGGTTGATTGCCGCGAGCATCCCCTTGTTCGTCGCGCTGATAACGTCCATGCCCCAGTAGATTACGCTGGTCACCGTCTCGCGAACGTCAAGGTTCCAGCGCAGCCGGTTGAGCGGCAGCGGACGCTGTAATGCCACCAGCTTTTCGAGCGTTTCGCCGGATTTGATTTCGTACTCATACTGCGCGTCCTGGTAACCTTCCGCCTGGATTTTCACCGTGTAGGTTCCCGGCTTGAGCTCCATTTTAATCTCGCCAGTCCCCGCCATCTCGCCGTTCACGAAAATAGACGCGTTCCCCGGATTGGCCTTGAGCCTGAGTTCGGATTTGACGACCTTCTGTTCGACAACCACCGGCTTGACAGGCTCCGCGACCTTGATCGTCTCGAACTCTTTTTTAAGCTCCTTGTTCGCCGGTGTCTCCTTTATCTCGGCGGTCTTAATGGACTTCTGGGAAGCCACCTCTTCGATCACCTTCGCGGTTTCGGCCTGCTGGAATTCCTGCTGGAGCTCCTTCTTCATCTCGGTCTTTTTCTCTTCGGTGACCTGGGCTTTCTCCACCTTCTCGACCTTATCGACGATCTTCTCGACCTTCTTATTGGTCTCGTCGACGGCCTTCGCCTCGACCTTGCACTCCTTGTTCTCGGTCACCGTAACCGCGCTCTTCTCCACCTGCTCTTCGAGCTTTTTGATCACCTCGGAGTCTTTTACCGTGGAATCCTGGATGCTCTCAAGTGCGGGAATGCGCTTTGCCACCTGCACCTTCCCGTCCATCACCTTGATCGTGGTGTCCCTGGCCGGGTCCGCCTCTACGACGAACATGGTGCCCCTCACGCCCGCGACCGCGGTCGGGGTCTTCACCGAGAAACTGTCTCCCTTGGCGAGCTTCTTGGGTTTGGCGAGGAGCGTGCCCACGGCCAGGTCGAGCGTGTTTTCCTCCAGGCCGGTTTCCGAGTTTTTATACATCCTGGCGAGCGTTACCTCGCTTGACTCCTTCACCCTGACGAGGCTCTCCCCGATCTGAATGTCGACGGAGGCCTCGGGCGCGGTTTTGATCCGGTCGTTTTCCCTGAGCGATCCGCCCATCTGCAGCGGCGCCCAGTCGTTGTTTTTAAGCTGGAACGCCTCCCCGACTATGAATGTCACCTGCGCAAGGACCTGGGGGACCTCTTTTTTCGCGCAGGAGAACGGGAACGCGAGAAGTGCGCTAACCAGCACTATGCTCAATTTCTTCATCTTGTGACCTCCTGGATGCTTGATGCCATCTTTATATACTATCTCCTCAGGCGGATAATTCCATTTCCTTCGGTTCCAAAATACACGTTGTCCGCAGTGAAAGCAACACCAGACGACGACGGGGAGGGAATCACGAACGACCATTTCACCGAGCCTTCCGCCCCGTCAAGGATGTAGTACGCCTTATCGGCAAGCACATGAATCCCGCGCCCGTCGACCTGGAGGTTGCTTTCGATCCCGTTCCCCGTGACCGCTTTCCACATCTTCTGTCCCTTCAGCGAAAACCGGAAAACCTCCCCGCCCGCCGCGGCGACAAAAAGCGCATTGTCTGCCAGGAGCGGATCGGTGACGATGGGGCTCCTCACGTTCGTCCGCCACTCGATTTCGTCGCGCTCGTAATTATAGCATAGTACATCGCCGTGAATCGTCGCGGCGTAAACCTTCCCGTCCGCAACCGCGACCGAAGCCCCCGCGGTCTTTCCCGCCTGGAACTTGAAGATGACGAGGTGCAGGTTGAGGTCTACGCCGTACACCATGCCGTCCGCGGAGGGGACGAAAATGAGCCGGCCGCTCACGGCAGGGGCGGAGCTCACCGGCGCCGGGAGCGCCATCATCCAGTCAAGCCAGCCGTTGGAAGTGAAGCTGTACAGGTACCCCTTCGCCGTTCCGGCGATCACCCGCCCGGGGGTCAGCGCGAGCCGTGACCCGGGGGAGAGCGCCCCTTCTATCCGCTGCATCCAGCGAAGGGAGCCGTCGGCGAGCGAAAGTGCGATGAGGCGCTCGTCGGTCGCCGCTACGTAGAGCAATTCGCCGTCGGAGACCGGCTGGTTATGGACGGGCGACGCGCAGTCGAATTCCCATTCAAGACGGCCTTCGGAAACCGCGGCGATGCGTCCCTGGCGGCTTACGCTCACGAGCATGCCCCGCCCGGTCGTCAGCACGAACGCGGCCCTGGACCCCGCGAGCCACTGCGCCAGATCAAAATTTCGCACCTCAATCTTTTCAAGATCGATCCGCAGCGCGTCCCCGGCTCCCACGGAGTGCTCGATCCTCTTCGGGTGGTAGCCGGCCGCGCGAACCTCTATGACGTGCATGCCCTCCGTGGTTACCACCGCCGCCGCGCCATTACCCCTGCGCTCGCCGTCCATGAGTATCTCCGCGGTAACGGGGACCGTGCTGATCTTCAGGGTCTTGAGCGCGGGCGCGCTGTCCCGAACGGTCGAGGAGCGGCTCAGGTCCCGAAGCTCGGAGAGCATTACCGGGTTGCCGAATTCCTTCTTATAAATCCGGGGGACCGATGCGCTTCCGGCGATCTCCTTCATGCGCACGGGATCGACGGGACCCGCCCCGGCTTTTTCGTCCAGGAGCGCTTGTATCCGCTCGGTCAGCCGCTCATGATCCTTGTTGTCCAGCACGCAAATTTCATTCTGACCCACGACGACGGCGCTTTGCTCCAGGTAGGTGCGAAGCGAATCGGCGGATTTACTTTTAACGGCCGCGGATGGAACCTCCAATCGTTCCGGGGGACGATTCACGACCGCGATCTTGCCGTCCAGCACCTCGTAGCGCACCGAGTCGCGATCTACCGATACGCCGAAACTCGTTCCGCGAATTCCCGCGACCGAGGTGGGCGTCTTGACCCTCGCGCTGTCCCCGTGCGCGAGCTTTCTGAAATCGAGGAGGACAGTGCCGCGGGTTAACTCCATTTCGCTCGAGAGCACCCCGTGTGCGGCGCGGATCATTTCGGAAATAAGCAGGCGTGCATGTTCCTTGACGCGTATCTTGACCTCGTCGCGGTATGCCAGGTCGGCAAAGGAAGCCTCGCCGGTCACGATCGTGTCGCCGGGCAGGAGTGTCTCGCCCCCCTGGAGGAGGGTTTCCTTTCCCTCGCGCACCAGGCGCGTGTCACCGTACGCGAGCTGGACCGACGTGCCGTCGGGCCGATCCACGGAGGGGACCACCAGATACGCCGCGGCGATCGCGCCGAAAACCAGGAGGGCGGCGAAAGCCGCACGGGTCCGGGTAACTACAAACAACGGTGAGCGGCGGGAGCGGAAGTCTATGCTTTCGTTGAGCCGCGCGCGCTCGCGCGGGGGATCGAAGGGAGGCAGCGGCTCGCCGAACCTGGAAAACATGGTTTCAAGCTTTGCCCTGTCGATGTCCGGGTAGCGCCCGCCCGCGGCGAACCCCCCCAGGATCTCCCGGATTTCCTGTATGTCTTTTCTCTCAGACATCCCCTTCACCTTCTTTTTATCAGGATGCGCGTGCGACCATGCGCACCCCGCGCGCCTAAACGATCTTCTCGTCCTTCAGCCTGTCAACGATCTTCTCCACCGCTTTCTGCATCCTCCATTTGGCGGTGCGTTCCGGGCAGTTCAGTATCGCCGAGATCTGGCCATACTGGAGCCCGTGGTCGAAGCGGAGCAGGAAGACTTCCCGGAACTTGTCCTTGAGGGAACCTACTGCTTCATAGAGCGCCTTCATATCCTCCTGCTTGAGGAACTGCTCCTCGGGAGAATCTTCCGAGGCCACCCCCTCGGCTATCAGCTGATCGCTGTCCCCCAGCATCACCTCGTAGCGGTACTTTCGCTTGAAGTTCTTGCTGCAGTTGACGGCGATCTTGTATATCCAGGAGGAGAAGACCATATCGGTCTTGAACGAATTGATGTGCATGAATACCCTAAGGAAGACATCATGGAGCACATCGCTCGACTCCTCCGCATTGCCCAAATAATAGTAAATGAGTCTTTTCAGCCGGGCCGCGTATCGTCCGTACAACTCATCGAAAGCCTTCCTCCGGCCCTCTTTGAAAACCCTGACCAGGTCCTCATCACTGAGCTGTTTCAGATCGCTATCCATTGTGTAGTACTTTGCCGGCCGATAAAAGTGTAAAAATAAACTGGAAGGATTATAACGTGTCGCGAAAGTAAAGGCAAGCTAATTTGTCCCTGCGGGTATTACCCCGCGGGGGGCGGTGCGGGGAACCCCGGCTCACATGTGCCGATGAAACCCGCTCTCCTCCCTGCGGGAAGGCTCGTACCGGGAGAAAATATCGCCGATAAGGCCTTCGTCGAGCATGGAGATAAGCGCATGGGTTTTCTGTTCCAGGAGGTGTGTGGAGGTCATCCTCTGCTTTTTCAGCTGGAAGTGCTCGTCGGCAATATTGAGAGCCGTGAGGATCGCGATCTGCACCGCGTTGCCGTTTTTTACGCTTTCGGAAACCTCTTCCATGCGTTCGTTCACGAACGATGCGAGTTCACGCATGTAGTCAGGGGCCGCGTCCCCCTGGATATTGTAGGTGTGGCCGAAAATCGTGATTTTTATCTTGTTGGTTTCCATAATCGGGCGCCTCGATAATGCGGGCGCGCCGCGGGGGCGCGCCTATTTGTCCTCCTCAATTATGAGGAAATCGTCGTCGCTCTCAAGCACGTCGAACGATTGCTTCTTCTTGGGGGGCTCGGCTTTTTTCGGGGCCGGCTTTTCGGTCTCGTCTATGATTACCGATTCGCGGTCCACGTCGTCTATGATGATATCCTCTCCCGCATCGTCGATAAGTATGATCTCGTCCTCGGGCTCGCCTTTTTTCCTCGCGGGCTCGATCGCGATATCGCCGTCGGCCATCGCCGTATCGTCGTCGATGATGATAATGTCGTCGTCCTTATCGGCGGCCGCCATGTCGTCGCCGGCCTTAACCACCTCGACGTTGACATCCCGGAAGGGCTCTCTTTCCATCTCGGGCTCGGCGGCGACGCGTGCAGTTGCGGGCGAAGGAGCGCTCTTTTCGGCGGCGCGGGGCTCCGGGGCGGGCCTGGACGCCGGGGTTGCGGGCGATGATCCCACCTTGAGCGTGTCCATCTTTCCCAGGAGTTCTATGAGTTTCTTCTCGAGCACTTCTTCCTTGTCCTTGAGGGCGGCGAGTTCCCGCACGGTGTCGTCAAGTTCGCGCTGGATGCGCACAATTTCCTGCTCTTTTTCCTCGAGGCTGAGTTTCGCCTCTTCGGCAATGGATTTCAGATTCTCGTTGTCCGATTCCAGGCGGGAGTTTTCGACGCGCAAGTCGCCTATCAGCTGAAGCGCCTTAATTATCCTGCTTTCGAGCTCCTCAAGCTGCTGCATGGTTATCATCGCTGCGTACCTCCAGAGAATAAATGATCAATCGACCCGGTTCAGCCACTCTGTCTCCGTGAGTAGGGGCGCGCAGCGTGCTTCCTGCGCGCATGGCCTTTGCGCCTGCTGTAATTTTCGGCGCATTGCGCCTAAACATGTACCAAAAAAGCCCGCGCGTACGAACCGGCAATGGAGATGCGCATTGCATCCCCGTTGACTTAAATTGTATACTCCGATGACGATGGAATCAAGCTTTTTATTTTCAGAACCATGCGGCCATTTCAACGCCCGCGGTCTCCCTGAAGCGCGTCCCTCCCGGCAGCGGGTTCGCGATCGCGTATGCCCCCGCAAATACGCCTTGGGAAAAAAAATACCGCAGGCCAAGCCCGGCGAGCAGTGAAACACGGCGGGACCCTTCGATGCCGAGCCCCCGGGTCTCACGGTCAGGGGAAATCCCCCGGGAGGCATATAGTTCGATGAACGGGATAAAGGGGTATGCGCGGGAGGTGTTCACCGCGCAGGCCACAGCGAGGTAATCGTTACCCAGAAGCGCCGGGTCCAGAAATGAACCGCGCGCCGCGGGATTGAGTCCCAGCGCCCTGGTAAAGAACTCCTTGTCAAGGGGATTCAGTCTCAGGCGGTCATAAAAGCCCTCCCGGTCCCTCTCCCGGAACGCATAGAAAAGGTTGGCATGGAAAAATTCGTGTCCCGCGTCATATTGCATGACCGGGCCGATTTTCAGCTCGTTATTGCCGTAGGCCATGTTACGCCATATCCGGTCCTCGTACACGTTCCTTCCCGTGGGTATCCGAAAGTAAGTAAGCAAGCCCGTGTGCAGCCTGTCCCCGAGATAGTCCCCCGTATCCATCCAGAGCCTGATAAACGCATCGCCGATCTCGCCCTGCCCGCCGTATCCCCCGTCGCCATGCAGGTAGGTGAACCGGAAACCCAGGTTGAGCCAGGGAAGCGCCCCCAGGTCTATCCCCGCGTATTCTCTCCTCCTCCCGTCCTTCGGGGTAAAAAACTCCTCGCGGATGGAGAAGCCCGCTCCTCCCTCCGGCAGGGTCGCGATGGTTTCGGTGAGGGGCATGGATGCGCGCGCCTGCGGGAGGGCGCCTGAAAACAACACAAGCGCCATGAGCATGGCGCTTGTCAATGTGCCGAGCGGGTTTCCCTGACCGGCGGAGTTCGCGGAACCGGGCCTATTTCGCCTTTGCCGCATCAACGAGCTGTTTGAACGCCTTGGGATCGCTTACGGCCAGGTCGGCCATGATCTTGCGGTTCACCTCGATGCCGGCCTTGATGAGTCCCGCGATGAGCACGCTGTAGGACATTCCGTTCAGGCGGGCAGCCGCGTTGATCCTCGTGATCCAGAGCGACCTGAATTCGCGCTTCTTACGGCGGCGGTCAATGAACGAGTTTTCGAGCGCGCGTCTGCGGGCGTCCTTCGCGGTCCTGAAAAGGTTTTTCCGCGCGCCGAAAAATCCCTGAACATCCTGTAATATCTTCTCGCGTCTTTTGTGGTGAATCCTTCCGGTGGTTGCTCTGGGCATGACGTTACCTCTTTAATATCAATACTGATAGATTTCGTAATTCATTAAAACGCATACGGCATCATGCGGCGGATCTTATCGACCTCGGAATCGTGCACGAGGGTCGCCTTGCCGAGCTTGCGCTTCCGTCCGGAGGACTTGGCCTCGAGCAGGTGGCTTCTCCAGCCGTTCGCCTTCTTGACCTTCCCGTTCTTGGTCACCTTGAAGCGCTTCTTCGCGCCGCTGTTCGTTTTAAGCTTCGGCATATCCCGTCTCCTCGTTATGAAAGTCCGCGGAACAGGCCCGCGTACGTTTATTTCACTTCTTCTGGCCGCTCGCCACCACGGGCGAAACGATCATGGTGATATTCCTTCCCTCGATTGATGGCGACTTCTCTATCAGCACGAGCTCTTTCAGGTCGCTCTTGATATTGTCCATCACCTTGAAGCCCAGGTCATTGTGCACGATTTCCCGTCCGCGGAACATAAGCGTGAACTTAACCTTGTCGCCCCTTGACAGAAACTCCTTCGCGTGGTTCACCTTGTGCACGTAGTCGTGCTGGTTGATGGAAGGCCGGAATTTGATCTCCTTTATATGGATGATCTTCTGCTTCTTTTTCGCTTCCTTGGCCTTTTTTATCTGCTCGAACCTGAACTTGCTGTAGTCGATTATCTTCGCTACCGGGGGGTCCTGGTCGGGTGAGATTTCCACCAGGTCCATTTCCCTGCTCTTCGCGAGCGTGATCGCCTCATCCAGAGGCACGATGCGCGGCCCGCCCTCTTCTCCCACCAGGCGAACCTGCGAGGCCCGTATCTGGTCATTAACCCTGTACCGCTTTGAATCCGACTTGTCGAGAGCCAACCACCCTCCTTCCCGTGCAACTAAAGTTTTATGACCGGCCAAACGGGGGAAACGAAAAAAAAGCGCATGTGCGCTTCTGTCTTACCTTCATATCCTCGATATGAAGCCGGCGCTGATAATGTGCCACATTGGCCCTATATGCCGTTATTAATCAACCAAAATTAATAGGCAGCTATTTTTTTCGGGCCGATTCTTCCTTGATGAGAAGGGAGAACTCTTCCCGTTTCATGACCGTGCTCTGCTGCTCACCCCGCCTTCGCACCGAAACGGTATCGTTCTCGATCTCCTTTTTGCCCACCACGCCGATGAAAGGAACGCGCTTCTCGATGGCGTCCCGGATCTTGTAGCCTATGGTTTCCTCGCGGATATCGGCCTCGGCGCGGATACCTTCCTGCATGAATTCGTTGCGGAGGCGGCTTACCCTGTCCGCCGCGTCCTCGGTCACGCTGAGAAGCATCACCTGGACCGGGGCGAGCCACAGCGGGAAGCGCCCCTCGTAATGCTCGATGAGTATGCCGATAAAACGCTCGAGCGAGCCCATGAGCGCCCTATGGATCATGTAGGGCCGGTGCTTCTTCCCGTCGCGGTCGATGTAGGTGACGTCGAAGCGCTCGGTCATATTGAAATCGAACTGGATCGTGGAGCACTGCCACTCGCGGCCCAGGGCGTCCTTTATCTTGATGTCGATCTTGGGCCCGTAGAAGGCGCCGCCGCCCTCGTCGACCTCGTAGCCGATTCCCGCCCGCTTCAGGGACTCCTCGAGCGCGCGCGTCGCATCGGCCCATTGCTGGGGTTCGCCCACCGATTTCTCGGCAGGCCGGGTCGCGAGGTACAGCGTGAAGTCCTCGAAACCGAATGCGCGCAGCATCGACAGGCAGAAGGCGAGTACCCGGTCTATCTCCTCGGGCATCTGGTCCGGACGGCAGAAGAGGTGCGCGTCGTCCTGCGTGAAGCCCCGGACGCGCAGCAGCCCGTGCAGAACACCGCTGCGTTCGTATCGGTACACCGTCCCCAGTTCCGCCCATCGCAGGGGCAGGTCGCGGTAGGACCAGGACCTGTTCTTGTACATGACGATATGGAAGGGGCAGTTCATGGGCTTGGTAAAATACTCCTGGCCGTCGATATCCATAGGCGAGTACATGTTCTCGCGGTAGAAGCCCAGGTGGCCGCTGATCTCCCAGAGCTGACTTTTCCCTATATGCGGGGAGAACACCAGGTCGTAGCCGTTCTTGTAGTGTTCCTCGCGCCAGAAGTTTTCGAGTATGTTGCGCAGGCGCGCGCCCTTGGGGTGCCAGAGTATGAGGCCGGCCCCGGTTTCGTCATGAACGGAAAAAAGCTCGAGCTGTTTTCCGAGCCTGCGATGGTCCCGGCGCTCGATCTCGTCCAGTTTTTTCAGGTGGGCGTCCAGCTGTTCCTTCGAGGCCCAGGCGGTGCCGTAGATGCGCGAGAGCATCGCGCGCTTCTCGTCGCCGCGCCAGTACGCACCCGCGATGGAGAGAAGCTTGAAGGCCTTGATCTGCGAGGTGCGCCGGACGTGCGGCCCGCGGCACAGGTCCACGAACTCGCCCTGGCGGTACAGGGATACGGAATCGCCCTCGATGGTTTCGAGAAGCTCGATCTTGTAGGTTTCGTTCTGCGATGCGAAAAGCTCGCGGGCCTTCGCCAGCGGCATCTCCTCACGCACGATCTCGATGTCCTCCTTCACGATCTTTTCCATTTCGGCTTCGATCTTCGCGAGGTCCTCCTGGACGAAGCCGCGGGGGGCCTCCATGTCGTAATAATAGCCGTTTTCAATCGAGGGGCCAATCGCGAATTTAACGCCGGGAAACAGCCGCTTGATCGCCTGCGCCATGAGGTGTGAGGCCGAATGCAGCAGCGCGTCCTTCCCCTCGGGGCTATCGAAGGTGAAGACCTTCAGGGCCGCGTCCCCCTCGATTTTCGCGTTCAGGTCCATCGTCTTCCCGTTCACGCCGGCGACGAGCGCCGCGCCCTGGAGCCTTTTCCCGATCATACCTATGATGTCGTAAACCGAGGTTCCTTTTTCGACCGAGAGGGTGGAATTGTCGGGGAGGGTGATTGTTACCTGGCCGCTCATGTGTACCCCTTGAAATAAAAAAATTGGGCGATACTGGACTTGAACCAGTGACCTCCTGCGTGTCGAGCAGGCGCTCTAACCAGTCTGAGCTAATCGCCCAATTGCCTAGATACGGGTTGTATTCTGCAGCGCACTCACCATGCGGCGCGCGTCCGGGCATTGTCAACAAAAATTTTTAGGATGCGCGCCATTCTCCAAACCTGACCTCAAGGACGGGGAGATGGGGGGATTCGAACCGACTATTGATTGACCCGCTCGACTACACCGGCGCCGCTATCGGGATCCACACCTATGATCTCCGCGTATTCGACGGATGGCCCGAACATGGTTTCAGTGGCCTTGATGAATACCCTTTGGAATATGCAGTTCTTTCCATTAATAATCATGTGCGCGACGGCCTTCCCTTCGGTGATTTCAATCGTGATTTTTCTTTGTGAGAATTTCGACAGCGCCATTTCGAGGGTTGCCGCACCCTGAACATGCTGATACTCGATCCCATAGGCGCTCCTTTTTTCCATCCAGGTCATCGCCCTTGTGCTGCCGCTCGGCCTGAGCCAGAAGCCGTACACGGGCTCTCCTTTTTCTATCTTGAAGTCGTCGCTAAGTTCGATGACGTATACCGCCTTGCTGGTGATCATGCTGTTCTCAATGGAAAACAACACCTGAGTTTGCGCCGCAAAGGCATCTGAGGAAAAGGCGACAGTCATGATTGTTGAAACGATCAACGCTTTTGATAATTTCATGGCATCCTTCCGGTTATTCCATCCTTGGGGATAATCAAGGTAACTACATATACTTATACAACAAAGCGCTCAAGCATAAAAAAGCGTATCTACCTGAATAGGACATCCTCTTCATTGTCACTCATGGCGATACTACGGAAGATGCCCCGGCCTTTTCACTGCGGCATTGCAGAATCTGCGCAATGATACCGATATCGACAGCGATGCCCGGAATCGATTGGCAACGTTAACTGATGCGCTTAACCATTTCAGATCATCTGGCCAACGCTCTCATAATAAAATCCATAAGCACTTTAATATTGGCTTTTCTGTTTATTTCATCTCCTTCCAGAGTCGATGTTCTGGCATAAGTAAACGCCTGGAACAGCTTGAAAATCATATATCCGACTATTTTAGGATCGATATTCCTGAATAGGTGTTTGCGTATGCCATCTTTTATAATCTCAGATATGATCCGTATTGTTTCTTCCTCCGTCTGTTCAAGGAAACTTTTTTTAAGATATGGAGTATAGAGTGCCCCATTGTCTTTAAGTACTTTTACCATGAAGTGCTGTTCGTTAAAATTGTCTCCTATGACGCCTGATAACCTAATAAGTTTCTCCCGGGGATCATCCATATCTTTAATCTTTGTAAAAAGGTATTCACGGGCACTAAGCGCCTCTCTTATAAAGAGAGACACAAACAAATCTTCTTTGTCGGTAAAAAGTTCATAGAGAGTTTTTTTAGAGATTTTCGCATCGCTGCTAATTTCATCCATCGTCGTTTTTTTATACCCGAACCGGTCGAATCGCAGCTTGGCGACATCAAGTACATGGTTTTTCTGATCCATAGTTACATTCCATATCCTGAATTGGCGATTTAATTTTAATAAAATATCGCTAACGCAAAACAAACTTATAAATCATCTATATCTGATACGCTTGTGTCAATGAACAATTGGACTTGTTGCGAAACTGCCGTCTCACGCGCGCAGGGGACCCCTGCGGGGGGCTTTTAAGGGGCTTCGCCCCTTATGCCCCGTAAAAAATGGAGTTATGCGACAACTCTATTACGTATCACGAGATGCAACACTACGCAATCGTGGTTGGCGGCTATCAAGTGAATGGTTCCTGAATCCGCTGCAATTCTTCAAGAGGATCGACGATGATCAACAGGTAATCCCGGCATTGCGGCATGTTCCAGGGAAAATGAATTCATCCAGTTATGAATTTCATTCACCGCCAGTTCAATATTGCCGACCTGACAATGCTGTTCACCGCCTTCTTCAGCCGTGAATACTCTCGTGGTGATGGATTTAGCATTCCGCAATTTTTTTTTCATCTTTTGCAATGTCCCTGCGGGAACAAGATGATCCCTCTCTCCGGCAAGCAATAATACGTCTTGCGTTACTCTGCCCCCAATTGCGCCGAAATCGTGTTTCGATAGTGCCTTGAAAAAATCATAAGGGGTATCCGTTCCCGTGATGTACATACCATGACTGATCCCCCAGTCGGCGAGCGGCTTCTTTTTACGAGCCCAACGGACCAGTCGATTTACCGCCGTCTTCGCTCCGAGTCTGAACATCGCCTTAAGGAATAGTTTGCCGCCTTTTGGCATCGCATTGGTGATAAAATCCATTCCATTATAAAACACATCGTATGAAACAACCCGCTTGATTCTGGCATCAAACGCGGCTGCCCTCTGTGCGAGATAGCCGCCCCACGATATTCCGATAAGGGTCACAGCCTCCATATCGAAAAAATCCAGTACAGCCGAAACTGGTTCCTCCCACTTGTAGGTGAATTTAAATCCATTTTTAAGCGCAGCCCCCTGCCCGGGACCCTCGAACATGATTACGGTATACCCCAATTCCACCATACGTTTTGCGGTAAGATAAAACTCCTCCATATAGGAATCATAGCCTCCATGAATCAGGATGATCGCCCTGGAAATACCGTTCGGAGATAAAATCATAGCAGGAATCGACCCTCCCATAAATGGGACATCCTTAAATGCAACACTGTGGTCACGCCCGATCGCCCTGGAAAAGTTTTCCTTGCATTTTACATATGAACTAAGCTTCTCCTCCTTGTCGTCGGTAAGAAAAAACTCCGCCATACGATAATAGAATGCCGCATGAAAGTAACGTTTCTCTCTTTCAGCCTTTGCTGCCAGAATAATCCATTCATTATACCATGTGTCAAAGTCGTGTATCTTTTCGCAGATATCACGGACTTCATTTATATCCGCAGCATTTTCTCCATAGGTAAGGATCCTGTTGACAGAGAAATTCATCTGGGGTTCGTCGATTAATTGATGAAATGCCATCGAGACTGCCTCCTCATAATGAATCGATCCGCCCGCCCAAACGCGGAATGAACGAATCGGATTCAGTGTTAATAAGATGTGCCAACCAGGGACGGTTCATGACCCGGCAAAATATAGCCCGGTTCGACCTTTGAAGCAAGGGCCTTGACCCTGTCAACACTGTCATAGAAACTGAAAAGGTCGTAGATTATGCTGCTGGGCACCGCTGGACCGAGTGTGGGAGGAGCCGCCGGTATTGAATGATGCTTCCCGTTCATTTCCACTACTTCGGTGGTTCCCGGGAAAATCATAAAATTAAAAAGACAGAGGTCTCCGATAAGAACGACAACACCTTTCTCGGTGGCAACTGAGATTGCCTGGCTGCCCTTGCTGTGGCCGGGTATTTTAAACGCCTTAATGCCGGCATCAATATCAATGTCGCCGCTAACCTGAACCGTGTTGAGGCTTTTAATAACTGGGGCGATACCAAAATCGTAATCTCCCCTGGGAAGTTGTTGTGGTATCGGCTTCATGAAGTTGTGCCATTCATCTTCCTGGAAAATAATCCTGGCATTTTTGAAAAGATGCACGTTCCCCGCATGATCATTATGCAGGTGTGTCAGGAGCACCGTGTCAATATCGGATATCAATAATCCCTCTTTCTTCAAGGCATTCTCAACAAAACAAGAACCACCTTCTGCCGGGAGAGCACCCCATGCCTTGCCGTCAACGATGAATCCGTCGCTGATTCCCGTATCAACCAGAATATTTCTCATCCCATTCTGCAATAGGAATCCTAAATATGGGGCACTCATCTCGAAATCTTCCTCCAGCGGAGGCATCCCCGCCGGCCAAATCATCGAGACCCGCGCACGTATATTTCCGAAATAGAGGACCTTTATTTTCCAATACTTCATTCTTGAACTCCTATATGAAATTTAAAATTCATCAAAACTGAATTCGGTTTTACTAATTGCCGGACTCTCAGCCGCACCCCTTGAATTCTTTCAGTTTTTCAACCATGGCATTCTTGGGAATATCCGGTATACAATCAGTGCCGTCACCGGGACAGTCTATAATGCAGAGCAATTCTACCGGTTCGTTACCCTTGACGACACCCTTGTGTTTCTCATTTTCGTAAAAATATACGGTATCGCCGGGACCGACTTCGATCGTTTCGCCGTCACCATTTTGAAATATCATTGTACCCTTCAGGACAACGGGCGACTGAATATAGGCGTGGTTATGAAGCGGCATCATCTCGAGCGGGAGGCCCGGTTGAAGTGTATATTTGCGTACTGCATATCGATGCCTATATCGTTCATCACCAACCTGATTGCTTATTATCCATTGAATCACGAACATTCCGTCAGGAAGCCCGAATGGCTTACCCACATCGATCTTTTCCATGTCTGCGAGTTTTCTAATTATCATTATCCGCTCCTTAATGAATATCGATTGATCGTATTCCTGACATATGCACTCATCACCCAAGAATCGGGGAACAGTCGAATACGATAGAAACTATAAAACCATTTTAGTTTCTTATTACACAAAGGGTACACCACGCCTATTTGTCAACTTAATTAATTTCAAATTTTCAACTCAAGAAATTTGACGGGAATATCAGATCCTGGTGAATGCGCCTGCCGCGGTGGGCAGGCCCCGGAGAACAGACATAAGACTGATGCTTTTCCTGTTCAGCGATCTATAAGTGCACCCACGGGCAGGGTGCCAGTATGGACCAAAAGACAGCCGACATCATCATTCATCGCCGGGAAATCGAACGCGGCACTATTCGAGCCCTATGACTCCGGAGCACCACGCATGCGCCCATACCTCGTCAGAACGCGTACCTGTTCTGCAGCACGTCGAGGACAAGCTTTTTGGCTGCGTCCCCGCCGTTGTCGTACAGGAGCATATGTCCGCTTTCCGCGAACTTGACGGTCTTCACACGGTTGCCGGACGCGCGCAGCTTCTCCGCAAGCGACTCAAACCCCGCGGCGCTGAAGGTCAGATCGCTGTCCCCGTAGAGGATGAGGATTTTTTCGTTCGTGACACGGGGAACCAGATCCTTTTCCATGTACTCAGCGGTTTCGGTAAGATGCAGACCCTGCGCAAGGTTCTCTTCCCAGTTCACGGTGTCCTTCGCAAGCGCGTTCCATGTTTCGAGGTTTTTCCCGCTATTCACGATGTCGTATAACGTTGCGCGCTCCTTGTTGCCGCCCCTCATCGCCAGGGGGACGATATACCGGAGCCAGGAGGTCTGGGTCGCAAGCCAGCGCATCAGCGCGCTGCCCGACTTGTAATCGAGCACCGTGTTTACCGGCGCGACCATGACCATGGCATCGGGCTTTCTTTTCCCGAACACGGCCAGGGTGATGTTCGAAAATCCCCCGAACGACATGGAGCCCGTCACCACGCGGTGGCCGGCGGGAAGGTTGGCGCAGTAGGCATCGTAGACCTGGAGCGCCTGGCGCATGTCCTCCTCGCGGTGCCATGCGCGCGTTCGATACGCGACGGGCCAGCCCTGCAGGCCCGTGACCGGGCAGACGACGTTGATATGGTAATTTTCGTGAAGCGCCTTGAACCAGTCGAGATAATGTCCTGCCGCGACCTGGCCGCGAAAGCCGTCGATGAAAAAGAGCGTCGTCGCGTTGCCGGGCCTGACCAGGAAGATCGGCTCGCCGTAGGGCTTATGGTACTTGAGATCCTTGTCGTAGGGGCGATTCGCCTCGAGTTTTTCGACCTTTTTCAGCACTGAATCGCGCTGGCAGGAATAAAAAGAAGCATACAGGCCGACACAGGCAAAGACGACCACCAGTGATTTCGCTAGAATAATGCCTGCTTTTTTTATCATGCCAGTTCTCCTTTTTTAATCACCCTCTATAAATTTGCATCGTATTTCCAACCAGAGTTTACGGATATAAACTTGCACTGGAATGTTCGTCACAGTGATGCACTATACAAACGTATGTCAAGGAGTAATTATCCAAGCGAACTGACCTATTCCCCTAACAGTACGTTTTCTACAAACGGTGAAAGTGAAAGGCTTCAACGGAAATTTTGCCCCGACATGGATCGCCCCGATCAGACAAAATCGGTAAACCCGCGCAAATAAATATTGACACATTTGAGGATATGCTGTCATATCATCCGAAAGATAGCGAGCGTTCGTTATCTTTTTCCTGGAAATTGAAGCACCATTAAACTCAAGGAGATGAAAGCATGAAAACTCAACGCCTCAAAGCCCTGTTTTTGATTTCCGCATTTATCGCCTTATCCGTTATTTCCCCGCTTTCCAGCCAGTCGGTCCCGGAACATAATCCTATCCTGTTTATACATGGATGGTCGGCCAATGCCTCCAAATGGGATACGATGAAGCAGCGCTTTATTGATGACGGCTGGTCGTCCGATTCATTATTCGCGTATACATTCGCAAATCCAAACAGCGGCGCGGTAGGCATCAACATAACCAATGCGTCCCAGATCAGCGGGTGGGTAGATCAGGTTCTTGCCCAGACCGGCGCGAACCGGGTGGATATCATTTGTCATAGCATGGGCGGGGTCAGCACGTTATACTATCTACATTCGCTCGGCGGCGCAGCCGGCGGCAAAGTCACGGACGTAGTATTCCTCGATTCTTCCATGAAGGGCAACCCCGACTGGCTGGTTGTTCTGGCAATACCCGACATGAAACCCAGTACCGCCGTATGCAAAGCCAATGCCGTTCGTGATCAGACCCCCTATGGCATTCTGGCCGACAGCGTCGATCCGCATGTTGCAGGCGATATGACGTATACGTGTTACTGGCAAAAGGACAGCATCAATACTCTCGATGGGGCGACAAGCTTGCAGTTTTCAGCTATTGCTCATAACGACTTTTGTACCGACGCTGGTATATATGAATATGTCTCCGCCGCAGTGCAGGCAAACGAGGATTAATCAGCGTATTTGATTTCAGGATATATTAATAATTATGGAAAGAGCCAACTGGATGCTTTTTAGGGTATGAGTGGTCCGGCGACGCCGGCGGAATGTCCACAGCAGGGGCAGCCGCCGGGGTCGCTACGGCCATGTTTTACCCCGCCGCAGGGCCGTCGCTTACCCGGAGCTCATACCCATGTGTGCCGTCCATCGCGCCAAACTCCGCCCCGATATCCGTCTCCGTGCAACCGGAAAATTATAAATATTTTGAAGAAAAAGTCTTGCTACATATTGTGTAGTACACTACATTGTTTGTAGCTAACTACTATATATGTAGCAAGGAGGATTTCATGCCGGTAATTAATTTCGACCTTGGCCTCGGCCAGATAAACGAGGAGCAGAAAAAAAGGGTAATCTCCCGTTTTACGGCGGATGCCGTTGAGATCACGGGAATCGCCGCAGAAAAATTCACAGTTTTTATCAACGAATCACCCCTTGAGAACATCGGTGTCGGCGGCAAGACGATTAAAGACATCAAGGCGGGCAGATAAAACAGGGGGGCGGGAGAAAAGCTCTTGCCCAGTTTCTCCGCAGGCTCATTGTTACCATCATGCGGATAGTTTAGCCCGATAATGAGCGCCTTTACATGCAATTTGCGGGTTAATAAAAGCTTGAAGAGGTACTACGATGGCAATTCCAAAGCCCGGCAAACCCGTTCGGGGTTCAACGACGGGGTCACCCGTAATGGCAATCTTCGATCTTTTAGGGCGCCGCTGGGCTATGGGAATTGTCTGGCAGCTGAGCAGCGGGCCGCTCGCCTTCAACGTATTGCAGAGCAGATGCAGCTCAATCTCTCCGACAATCCTCAGCACCCGTATTAAAGACCTCATTGAAGCCGGAGTGATCGAACGCAGCCTTGACGGCTATCAGCTTACTAAAACAGGCCGGGAACTTTTTACGATTCTTGAGCCCTTCCAGGATTGGGCAATAAAGTGGGCAAAGAGTTTGAAAAATTCTTCCGGATAAAGGCGTTTCCCATCATTCCCTGCAATTGTTACGAATTACATTAGATCAGGGAAATCGAATTTCAGGTGATATCCATTATGAATTTCATTTCATCATTCAGGCCTCCGGAAAATTGCAGCGATCCGGCATGGTGGTTTATCTTCCAAAATGATAAAATACTCGCATGTGCCGGCAGTGATTCTGCCAAAATACCCAAAGTCACGGACCCCGGATCATTGAACATTAAAACTGTCAGCAGGCAGTACCTGGGAATCCTTGATGGAATACACTGCTATGCTACTGCCATTGATGCGCAATCGAAGGTATTCCCCGAAGGCCTATCCCTTCTATCCTTGCGCACCCTGTATGGCATGGTCCCCAATGATCTTTTCAGGATAGCGGCGCGGGCATCCATGATTATGTATTGGGACAGAACGCATCAATTCTGCGGGCGGTGCGGCACGCCGGTGCAGTTCTCAACTGTTGAACGTGTTAAAGTTTGCCCTGCCTGCGGATTTACCGGTTACCCGCGGATTTCTCCGGCCGTAATCGTAGCGGTAATCAGGGACCGGCGGATATTGCTTGGGCATTCAAAGCGTTTTCCACGGTCTTTCTACAGCGTGCTGGCGGGATTCGTCGAACCCGGTGAGACATTTGAGGAATGCATTCAACGCGAGGTGAAAGAAGAAGCCGGTGTGGATGTAAAGAATATTCGGTATTTTGCGAGCCAGGCATGGCCGTTCCCTGATTCGATGATGGTCGGATTTACCGCAGAATACGCAGGCGGAGAGATCAAGGTTGACGGCGAAGAGGTGTCCGACGCCGGGTGGTTTACGCTGGAGAATCTGCCTGAGATTCCCGGTAAGATCAGTATAGCGAGGCAATTAATTGACTGGTTTGCGGAGAACTATAAATAGCGAGCTCCCGTTATTCTTATTGACAGCCGGCGCCCCTCCACTATCGTGAATCGACGCCCCCGGGGGCATCTACGCTTCTCCTGCCACCGATCGGGGCTTACGACGACACCACACGATGCGATACGAATGACCATGAGCGCAATGCGGGACACGATGGCGACCGAGGACCGGTACGCCGCACCGTTCTTCCAGAAGATACCCGTCTCCTTCGAACGGGGCGAGGGCGTCTACGTGTGGGACGAGGACGGGAAGCGCTACCTCGACCTCACTGCGGGGTGGGGCGTCACGAGCCTGGGTCACGCGCACCCGGTGATCACGAAGGCGCTCTGCGACCAGGCCGCGAAGATCATCCAGAACCCGAACTCCGGCGCCTCATACTCGCCGATACGCGCAAAGCTCCTGGCCCTCATGAAGGAAATACTCCCCGCGAACCTGGACCGCGTCTTCTTCCAGAACAGCGGCGCCGAGGCGAACGACGCGGCCATCAAGCTCGCGCGCAAGGCGTCCGGGCGCCCCACGATCATATCGACCGACATGAGCTTTCACGGGCGGACGATAAGCACCGCCTCGGCGACGGGACAGGAATCCCATCGCGGGCGCTACAATCCCCTCATGCCGGGCTACGTCTTCGTGCCCTACGGGGACCTGGACGCGGCCGCCCGCGCGATCGACGAAAATACCGCTGCCGTGATCGTTGAGCCGGTACAGGGAGAGGGCGGGATCGTCCTTCCTCCGCAAGGGTACCTGCAAGGGCTCTCGGCGCTGTGCGCCGCGCGGGGGGTGTACCTGATCATCGACGAGATTCAGACCGGCTTCTGCCGTATCGGGCCAATGTTCGCGAGCGGCGTCCCCGGGGTGTGCGCGGACTTCCTCACCATGGCCAAGGGGATCGCCGGCGGGTACCCCTTCGCCGCGTTCGCGATGACCCAGCAGGTCGCGGACAGGCTCTCCATAGGCGATCACGGCGGGACCTACTGCGGGAACCCCCTGGGATGCGCCGTGGCATATGCCGTTATACGCCACATGCTTGACACCGGCATCTCCGCGCATGTCGCGGAAACGGGCGAATGGGCGCTGCGGGAGCTTCACGCGTGGGAAAAGGAATCCCCCGGGATCATCGCCGGCGTGCGCGGGCTGGGGCTCCTCATCGCGATCGATCTCGCGGACGAGCGGCGGGCGGTACCGGTGCGCGATGCGTGCCTCCGCCGCGGGCTCGTCATCAACATCACGCAGAAAAGAATCATACGCCTGTTTCCCGCGCTCACCGTCACAAAGGCGGAGCTGACGGAAGGGCTCGTCATCCTGAAGGAAGCGATATCGGACCCCGAAAACGCGGGGAAATGAGGGGCGGTGGGCGCCGATTCGCGGGCGGGCGGTTCACCATGGAAGTTCTTTGACAAAACCCGCGGGGACTTTTCCCCGGGAATTGCAGTTAATGCATATAAAGGAGGGTTTCATGAACGTAAAGGATCTTTTCAACCTGAGCGGCAAGGTCGCGGTCGTTACGGGCGGTGGCAGGGGAATCGGCAAGTTCATCGCGACGGGCCTGGCCGAGGCCGGGGCGAACGTGGTGGTCGCGTCACGCAAGCTCGATAAGCTGGAGCAGACGGCGGCCGAGCTTTCGAAGCTCGGGATCAAGGCGAAGGCATGTAAGGTCGACATGGGCTCCAAGGACGACATCCTGGGCCTGGTGGATTTCGCGATGAAGGAATTCAGCACGATCGACATCCTCGTAAACAACGCGGGCGTCACCTGGGGCGCGCCCACGCTCGAGTTCCCGCTCGAGCAATGGGACAAGATTTTCAACGTGAACGTGCGCGGCGTATGGATCCTCTCGCAGGCGGTCGCGCGGATCATGAAGGAAAAGGGCGGCGGAAAGATGATCAACATATCGTCCGTCATGGGCTTCCGCGGCTCCATCGAGGAAGGACACCCGGCGGTCCCCTACAATTCTTCCAAGGCCGCAATCAACCTTCTCACCATGAACTTGGCGATCAAGCTCGCGCGCTACAAGATTTTCGTGAACGCGATCGCCCCCGGATTCTTCCACACCGACATGATGGGCTACCTGGACAAGCCGGAGATGAAGCCCATACTCGACGCGGTGCTTATGCAGATCCCGCTTCCCCGGATGGGCGAGGCGGAGGACGTCAAGGGACTCGCGGTATTCCTCGCGTCGAAGGCATCGGACTACATGACGGGCGCGATACTGCCGGTGGACGGCGGGATGCTGGCGAAATAAGCAAAGAATATTGATTCAATTTACAAACAACGAAGGCGCGGATTCGAATCCGCGCCTTCGTTGTTTGTGCAATGGCATGATGAGCCTATTTCGTCCCCTTCCAGATCACGCCGCCGCTTCCGCGGATGCGGTCCAGCAGAAGCAGCTTCGTGATCCCGCGGTTGATCGCGCACCGCTCCGTTGAGCGGAATACCTCGCCCCCTCCTTCCGCCAGGCTCTTGATCGCGCAGTCCCCAGCGCAGTGCCACTTGCAGAAGCAGCGCGCGCAGTGGAGAAATGAGTCCACGGTCGTGGTGAAGCACGCGTCGAGCTTTCCGCCGTCGAGCGCGAGCCCCCCGGGGCCCAGGCTCCCCACCAGGAAGCGCCCGGCGAGCGGGTGCTCGCGCCCATAGCTCTCGAAACAGGCGGTTACGTCGCCGTCCGCGGTCACCACGAGGGCACGCCCGGCGGCCAGGCAGAAGCGCCTGGTGAGGACATCGGGCCTCGCCCCTGAATAAAAGAGCTCCACGCCCCGCGTGCGGGCGGCTTCGTACGCCTGCATGAATTTGCCGATGAAGCGCCCGGGGTCAGCCGCCATGGAGTCCTTCCCGGCGGCGCGTCCCTGCATGAAGACAGGCTCCGCCTGGATTTTCCCGGGACTATAGCGCGCGCAGATTTCCGCGACGCTTTCGGGGAGCCGGTCCAGCGATTCGCTCGTCACGGTCATGCGTATCCCGTAGGGGAAACCCGCCCCGTCCAGCCCGCGCAGGGTACGGTCGACGCGCGCGAAGGAACCGGACCCGTCCGCGCACGGCCGCGCAAAGTCCTGGATTTCGGGCGGGCCGTCCAGTGAAATGCTCGCCTCGGTGAAGGCGCTCAAAATATACTCCCGGGTCTCATCGCTCCAGCATCCGTTGAAGGCGCCCGCGATGGAGATCTCGACACCGCTGTCACGCGAGATGGATTTAAAGTACCCCACCGATTCCCGGAGAACCGGGAGGTTCATGGTCGGTTCGCCGCCGCCGTGAAAGGCGAGCGTGAATGTCGGGGCGCCGTGCCTGCGCGCATCGGCCCAGGCGATATCGATCGCCGCGCGCGCGGTGGCCGCGTCCATGGTCTTCACGGGATGGTCCCCGGCGTGCGCGTAGCAGTACCGGCAGCGCAGGTTGCAGGCATTGGTGAGGAAGAGGACGACAGTGTCGTAGCGCGGGCCGCCGGGGCCGCAGTCGTCCGCGGGCTCGGGGGCGGGGGTGAAGAAATCCATGCCGTCGAGCATGGATATGAAGCTGTCTTCCAGTTCCCCGGGTGGAAGGCCGGCGTCGACGCGGGCGCAGGCATCGAGAACCAGGTTTACAAGCGCCGTGTTCCCGATGAAGGCGATGTTCCTGAGCGGCGCATAAATAAGACTGCGCTCCCGGTCTACCGGCTCGGTAAACACCTGGCCGGTGAGCAGGGGGACTTGCGTGGAAGGTACGGGATTCATGGAGTGATCACCCGGGACACGCGCCGTCGATCATTTTCAGCGCTTCTCCTGCTCCGGCTTGTTCCGCATGAAGCAACCCAGGAAATATTTTTCCCTGAAGGCGCCGTCCTTGAATCCGTACAGCTCAGCGAGGACCGCGGCCTGTTCCCCCATGATTTCGCGCGCCCGGCCCACGTTCGCCCCGGGAAAGATGCCCGCCAGGTACGCGGAAAACTCGTCGAAGCTCATGGGATACTCCGCGACCGAGCCCTTGAGAAAGCGGAACTCGTTCAGGTCCATCATGGTTTTAAGGTCGTCCTCGAGGTAGTAGTCGTTATGCAAGGGGAACAGGGAATGGATGACGTCGTCATAGGCGCCGTCCACGTCGGCGTTGTCGAGGACGACGGTCCCCAGGAAGAAAATTCCGTCGAACTGCAGCGCGCGGCGGAACTCGTCCACACACTTGCTGGAATCGAAGATGCTCATGCAGTCAACGCACACGAGGAGGTCCGCCTTGTAGTAATCCACCGGGAAGTCGTGGAAGTCGCCCGCTATGAAATTGATCCGCTCGAGCGCGGGATCGCCCCGGTGCGTATCGAGGAAGCGCGCAATGAGCGCCGGGGAGGGTTCGACGACCGCGAGGTAGCCGGTGCCGTGCCGCGCGATCTCGAGGAGAAGGTCGCCGCCGCCCAGCCCCGCCTTCACGATCACGCCCGGGTTGTAATCGTTGAGCACGTCGAGGAGCCTGTCGCGCACCTGGGCGAAGCGGTACCCCGGCTCGATGACGACGCCATGCGCGCCTTCATGCTCAAGAAATTTCCTTACATCGTCAAGCCTGGACATACTGGGCTCCCCCTGTCGGAATGGTCGATGAACTACACGGGCTATTTTGTTATTGACATAATCCAAATTCAATTAAAAAATCACCACTCTGAAAGTATTATAGCGAAAACGCCGGCGCGGCGCAGGACAGCGGGAGGGCTCACCGATGGAAGACTCGATCTATTACGATTCCTGGAAGGAGGAGAGGGACGTTCTCCTGGAATACAACCAGGTCACGCTGGGCGACGTGAATATCGTGAACATCCTGGGCGTGGGCATCGACAACGTGAACCGCGCGCAGGCGGTCGTCAAGGTCATGAAGATGATCGAGGGCGGCGGCGTGCACCACGTGATCTCCCTTAACCCCTACAAACTCCACCGCATCAAGTCCAACCAGGACCTGCGCCTCATCTCGAGCAAGGCCGCGATGCACTTCGCGAGCGGCGCGGGGCTGCAGTGGTCAGCGAAGATGCTGCGCGCTGGGCTCAAGGAGCGCATTCCCCTCATGAGCTTCCTCATGGACCTGGTACGCATCGCCGAGATCAAGGAATACTCGATCTTCATCGTGGGCGGCCGGCCGGAGATCGCCGAGAAAACGTTCTTCAACATACGCAAGTCGTTCCCCAATATACGCATCGTGGGACGCCACGGCGGCTACTTCAATCCCGAGCGCGAGCTCTCGGTAGTTGAGGCGATCCGCAAGTCGCAGGCGGACATCATCCTGGTGGGCATGGGGTTCCCGCTCGAGGACAAGTGGATATACAAGTACAAGAATGAGTTCAGGAAGGCGGTGCTTATCAGCGTGGGGGGAAGCATCGACTACATTTCCGGCGAGGTGAAACTCGCGCCCCCGTTCTTCATGGGCAGGGGACTGGACTGGTTCTACCGCATCGTTGCCCGCCCATGGCGCATCGGAAGGCTGTTCAGGAGTATTTTCTTTTTCATCCAGGTGATATTCTCGAGGCTCTTTTCGCGGTAAACCCGCGCTTTAATGATACCCGCGCATATCGCGCGGAATTCATTTCACCTTCATCACGATCATCGAGACGTCCTCGCGGCGCTCCAGGCCCTCGGTAAAATCGTTCATGAGCCGCAGCAGCGAATGGATCACGTCCTCGGGATTCTCGTGCGGCGCCTCGAGCTGCTTCATGATGCGCTTGAGCCCGATAAGCTGCCCTCCCCTGTTTTTCAGGTTCACGATCCCGTCCGTGATGACCACGAAATAGTCCCCCGGGCGCAGCCTTACCGTCACGTTGGACGGCTCCTTTTCCTCGAGGTCCCCGCCGAAGCGCAGGTAGCGCGAGCACCCGTCCCTGACGAGTATGGTGTAGGCGACGCCCGCGAGCGCGAAGCGGAGCAGGTTCTCGTCGAACTTCACGTGGGCGTAGAACAGCGCGCGGTTGCGGCTGATCGCGAACACGTCGCGCAGGGAGTCGTACGCCCGGCTTATCAGGAGCGCGGGATTGTCGTGCTTCACGCGTGTGAGCGCCTTGAGCGCCCCGCTGGCGACCGACGCATAGATGGCCCCCGGGATTCCCTTGGCCTGGAAATCCCCCAGCGAGATCCCCACCGAATCGCTGAAATTGTATATCTCGTAGAACTCGCCGCCCATCTCGCGCGCCGCGAGCGACTTCGCCGCGATGCGCAGGGTCCCATAGTTGGTAGTGATGTCCGGCAGGAGGGAATGCTGGATGGTCTGCGCGGACATGAGCTCGCTCTTGATCCGCTCCTCCTCGAGGGCGTTTTTAAAGTAGATCGCGTTCTGTACGGCCAGGGCGCACTGGGTCGCGAAGGCGTTGATAAGGACCACGTCGTCGTCCGTGAAGACGGGACGGTTGATCGGGTTGATGGCCTGGATGACCCCCACGAGCTTTCCCTTGAACAGGAGCGGCGCGCAGAGGATGGACTTCGTGAGAAAGCCCGTCATCTTGTCGAAGTTGGGGTCAAAGCGGTCGTCCTTGTAGACGTCGTTGATATAAACGCTCGCGCGGTGTTCGGCGACCCAGCCGGCGATCCCCTGGCCCACCTTCACGCGGTATTTTTCCTGGAGCTCCTTGCCCGCCTCGCCCAGCGCCACCTTGAAGACCAGGTCGTGGCTGCTCTCCTCGTAGAGGAGCAGCGTGCTCGCCTCCGCTTCCATGATGTCCTTGATGATCTCCATGATGATCGTGAGGAGCTTTCCCATGTCCAGGGTCGAGTTGATTATCTGGTTGATTTCGACCAGCCGGCTCAGGTTGTGGAGCTGGCGCTCCAGGTACTCGAGAGTGTATTTGTCCATCCGGGGACTGCCGTCTTCCTGCATGGTACCACCGCCTCGCTGGTATACTGTTTCCTGCATACTCCCAGGATCATTAACGACGTGTAAGAATAGGGGAGAGGGGGATTGACGAGATATTCCTCCCTGGTCCCCGTAAGCTCGTATTCACGCATATCGGAGACGTAAGTTTCTGCGATTGTTCCCTGTAATTATATCGGCATTGCCGGGTAAAATAGTTATTTCGGGGGGCCGATAGTACCCTGCGGGGGCGATGCGGTATCGGACCCCCGAGGCCGCTGCCGTCCGATGCCCTTCTCGCGGGACCCCGTATATAGTTATATATGGCCGGTATTCCTCACCCCGGGGCCGATGCGCCGATTCGCCCCTTCCGCCGAAAAAATGCTCGCCTTTTTGACGATTCGCACGCACTAAGGGGCCACATCACCGCACGGGGAGGCGCGCCGCATGAAGAACGATCGGTACGACATCATCATCGCGGGCGCGGGACCGGCAGGCTCCACGCTCGCGCGCCTGCTGGGATCGCGTTACCGGATACTCGTGATCGAGAAGCGGCCGCTCCTGCGGCCGCCGCGCGGCGTGTACCAGGGGATCAAGTGCTGCGGGGGGCTGCTCGCGCCGGACGCGCAGGAGACGCTCGCGCGCCTGGGACTCGGGGTGCCGCTCGCGGCGTGCGTGGGGCCGCAAATCTTCACCGTGCGCACGATCGATTTCGACAACGGGCTCGAGCGCTACTACCAGCGGCACTACCTGAACATGGACCGCGAGGCGTTCGACCGCTGGCTGCTCTCGCTCGTACCGGGAAGCGTCGACGTGCGCTGCGGGTGCCGGCTCACCGGGTTCGCGCAGGACGCCTCCGGCGTGAGCGTGCGCTTCCTGCAGGGAACGCGCGAATACACGGCGCGCGGGCGCATACTCGCAGGCGCGGACGGGGCCTCCTCGCGCGTGCGCGCCGCGCTCTTCCCCGGGGAGGAATTCCGGACCACCTACCTCGCCATCCAGGAATGGGTGCGGGCCGATGCGCCCCTCCCCTATTTTTCCGCGATCTTCGACCGCGCGGTCACCGATTTCTATTCGTGGACCATTCCCAAGGACGGGCACCTCATCGTGGGCGCCGCCCTCGCACCGCGCGACGAGCCGTGGAAAAAGTTCGCGCTGTTGAAAGAGAAGCTCACGAAATACGGGTACCGGTTCCCGCGCGCGGGCAGGACGAAGGGCACGCTCCTCCTGCGCCCGGCGCGCGCGGGCCAGGTGCGGTGCGGCGCCGGCAGGACCGTGCTCGTGGGGGAAGCGGCCGGGTTTATCAGCCCCACCTCCGCCGAGGGAATCAGCTACGCCCTCAGAAGCGCCATGGCATTCGCGGACGCGGCGGCGGGCGGCGACCTGGACACGCTCCTCCCGCGTTACCGGAGGGAGAGCGCCCCGCTCGTTCGTTCGATAATCGCGAAGACCTTCAAGGCGCCGTTCATGTATAACGCGTTTCTCCGCGCGCTCGTGATGCGGGCGGGGGTGCGGGGCATGAAGATGTACGGGGAAAGGTAACGCCGCCCGGGCTCAGGGATTCGCCTTGCGGTATTCGTTCACCAGGTGGTACGCGATTATCCCGTAGGCGACCGACGCGTTCAGAGACTGCTTGATGCCGTACATGGGGATCTCCACGGCGGAATCGCACAGGGCGAGCGCCTCGTCGGATACCCCCTCCACCTCGTTTCCCACGACGATACAGAGCGGGAAGCGGTACCGTGCCTCCGTGTAGGGGACGCTTTTATCTGTATGCTCGAGCGCGAGGATATGGTAACCCTGCCCTTTAAGCGCGCGCAGCAGGGCGCAGGTATCGGGGCGGTGCTCCCAGGGGACGCTCTGCACGCTGCCGAGCGAGGTCTTCTCGATCTCGCGGCGCGGCGGCGCGCCGGTGTACCCGCACAGGTAGAGCTTCTCGATGAGCGCGCCGTCGGAGGTGCGGAAGGCGGCGCCCACGTTGTAGAGGCTGCGGATATTCTCCATCACCGCGCACACGGGAAAGCGGGCCGCGCGCACGGCCTCCTCGACCGACAGCCGCGCGGCGGTGATCTGGGCGAAGCTCAGCTTTTTTATTTCATCGGGCATCGGTGCACTCAGGGGACAGGAGATCGCCGGGCTTTTTCGATTGCAAGACTTTTATCGAGGGGGCGGGTTTCGAAAATGGTCGCCGCATCGCGGAACTGCCCCCGACGCGGCGATTCGATGCTATTTAATATCGCTCCCGTCCGTGAGAAGGAGCTTCTTCACCTTCACCACGTCCTCGGGCTTGAGGTCGAAGGTGATGGGGTTTGTTCCCGAATAGATGCGGTACGTAATGGTATTCGCGGCGAGTAGGGATTTTTTCATTTCGGGCGTGATCGCTATTTTCCCGCGCATTTCCTTCCATGACTGTGACGAGGTCGTGGTTTTCGAATTCCCCGGCTTGGAATAATCGACAAAGCCGTCGGCGCGGGCCTGGTGCGTAGTCTCGGTCGTCGAGCTTATTTCGGTTTTGACCTCCACCACCCTGTCCACCAGCTTGATTTCAAATTTTTCATCATTTGCTTTTACGATGGCGTTATCCGTGATATCGTCGCATTCTACGCAGGTTCGAGTAACAAGTGTTACCCTGATAACTTCCGAATTCGTCGGCTTGATTTCCCGCGCGTATTTGGTCAGACAGTCGTAGCGCGGTGAGAGCAAACCGGGCATTTTTTCCTTCGACGTGTGCTCGAGGTCGAGGGTGATGACCTTGCTTCCCGTCATATCGTCCACCCGCATCTGGATCTTTCCCACGGTGGAGCACCCGACACACAGCGCGCACACCGCGGCAGTGATTACTGCGATTCTGAACATGACATACCCCTTGTTTTAGTTTGAACGATTAATTGAAACCGGACGAAACGACCGGCGGGACATCGCACTCATAATCGCCCCAATCCCCGGCGGCATCCCGCTCGTCAGGATTTTTAACCCGAACAATTATAAGTCAACTATTATTCAAGGTATGTGGTGAATATAACGACCGCGTGAACAGGACCGGCGCGAGCGCGATCCACGCGAGAAGCAGCAGCCAGAGCTCGCCGCGCCAGGCTCGGAAAAGCCTCAGGACACGGGCGACACCGCCTTCCCGTTATACGCCTTGAGCACCCTGAACATCGCATCGATGTTCTCGATGGGCGCCGCCACGGGGATATCGCATCCCGACGAAAGTAGGAAATTTTTGAATCCCGCGGTCCTGTGCAGAAGCTCCAGCGTTTTCACGCGGACCTCGTCGACGCTCCCGGCCTTGAGCACGCGCGCCGGGTCCAGGTTCCCGCAGGCGAGCACGGCCGGCGGCACCTTCGCGCAGACCTCGCCCATATCGGCGACGTTCCCGAAGTGCAGCCCCATGGCGCCGGTCGACGCCATGGCATCGACGTGGCGGGGCGTCGCCCCGCAGTTATGCAAAATCACCATGAAGTCATCGTCTTGCACCGCGCCGATTATCTCTTTCACATAACGCGAAGAGAATTCCCCGCATTGCGCGGGCGACATGAGCCCCGCGGCCGGTTCCGCGATCACGACGCCGTTCACCCCGGTCGCCTTGAATGCCCGCGCGTATTCTTCCAGGAACCCGGCGCACTTCCGGAGCACAGTATGCAGCATGGCCTGTTCCGCGTGCACGCCCAGGAGCGCCTCGGTCATTCCGCACAGCCTGCCGGCGAGCGAAAAGGGTCCTATGAGGCAGCCAAAGAGCGGCCGGTCCGCGCATTCCGCGGCCAGCCGTGCCGCCTCCAGGTACACGCCGGTCCTCCCCGCGCCAATGCGCGGGACCTCCAGCGCGCCGGCCGATACGGTATCCGTCACGATGCGCCCGGTGATGGTCGGGGTCTCGTCCCCCATCCAGCGCGCTTCGGCGCCAAAGGCCTCCGCTTCCACGGAGAGGTCCATGAACGTGATACACGCCGCGGACTCGTAGCGCTTTGCGAGCGCCCCCACGCAGGCCGCCTGTTTCCCCGCGTCGCGAAGCGCATCGGCGAACCGGACGCCCGCGAGCGAGGCCCCGGTCCCCGCCATGAACGGGAACGCCTTTCTCTCCGGGGACGCGGTGATGTCCTCGATCCACTGCCTCATACTCATCTTCATGTCCGGCTCCCCGGGCAGGCGCGTATCGGCCCCCGCCCTTTAATTTTTTCCTTACGCCAGTCCCAGGCACGCGCTCACGACGCTCACCGCGCCGCCCGCGTCCGCCGCGTACCCGTGCGCCCCGATCGAGTCCGCGTACTCCTTCGTCACCGGCGCGCCGCCGATAATCACCTTGACGTTCGGGAACTCCGCGAGCTTCTCCACGACGGTCTTCATGTAGCTCATCGTCGTGGTCAGGAGCGAGCTCAGGAGCACGGCCTGGGCACCCTCCCTCACCGCCTTGTAGTACGATTCCGCGTCGCAGTCCACGCCCAGGTCCGTCACGTCGTAGCCCGCGCCCTTCAGCATGATGGCCACTAGGTTCTTGCCTATGTCGTGCAGGTCCCCCTTCACGGTGCCTATGCACACGCGGCCCAGCGGCTGGTGGCCGCTCGCGTTCAGGATGGGTTCGATAAGCGCGAGCCCTGCCTGCATCGCACGCGCCGCCATGAGCATCTCCGGGACGAAGGCCTCGTTCCTGGAAAAGCGGTCCCCGATCTCCTTCATCGCGGGGATCATGGATCCCTCGAGCACTTCCTCGATGTTCTGTTTCGCGTCCACTGCCTCCCGGACGGCCGCCACCGCCGTATCCTTTTTGCCCTCGATGATGGCATTGAAAAGCTTTTCGTTCCTGGCCATTTCCCTGCTCCTTATGCTGGTGTCGTAAAATTCTTCTATAACATCCGGGGCGCCGATACGCCGTTCCCCGTTGTGCGCTAGGTCCCCCGTACGATCACTTCCGGCTGCGCGACGTACCGCCTGTTCTCGATTGCGCCCCCCGACATCACGGGGCCCAGGAGCTCGACGATATTGGACGCCATCTCCTCGTTGCACGAATCCACCGAGGTGATCGCAGGCGTGAAGTAGCGCGCAACGTCCGTATTTCCGTAACTCACGACCCGAATGTCCCCCGGGACGCGTATTCCCTGTTCGCCGATACGCCCGATCACCTGCGCCGCGCTGATATCGTCGCAGCAGAAGATGCCCTCGATCCCCTTCTCCGCGACCATGGCCGCCGAGAGATCGCTCACCCGCGAAAGCACGAGCGGCCGCGCCCCCGGGCGCTGTTTCTGGAGAAAATCCTCGTAGGTCTCCACGAGGTGCTCCTGGATCATGTTCATCCCGCTCCAGGTGTCGTTCTTGACGAGGGCGATCGTACGGTGCGTGGTTTCGAGCAGGCGGCGCATGCCGCGCACCAGTCCCAGGTCGTAGCTCTGGATCACGCAGGGATAATCGTAGTTCGTCATGGTATGGTCGAGGAACACGATGGGCGAACCGAAGCTGGGTCTTTTCAGGTAGAAGTCCTTCGTCTTCGACTCCTCCATCGTGGGTATGACGATGACCGCTTCGTAATTTTCCCGGAGCATAGAGCCCACCATGCGGATCTCGTTTTCCCAACTGTTGTAGTCGCAAAAATGCCGCAGCTCGCGATCCCGGGGGGCCAGCTTGTCGGCGATTCGGGCGAGAAGGTCCTCGTACTGGATCGAGTAGAAGGGGAGCACCACGCCCCAGACGCTCTTCTTGTCCCTGGGTTTGGCCACGAAGGAGCCTTTCCCCGCGTGCTGCTCGATGAGCCCCTCGTCCGCCAGGAGGTTGAGGACCTTTTTGGCGGTTTCCCGGGAAATCCGGTACTTCGTCTGTAACCCGGTGATCGATTCGATGCGGTCCCCCGGCATGAGGCGATGCTCAAGGATTGTTTGTTTGTATTCGGAAAGAATCTTCTTATATAAAGGATATACGGCGGGATCGTCCCCTTCGCGGGGGCCGATATTCAGGTTTCCGGTTACTCTCTGATTGTCTGCCATATCAATATTGATTCAAGTCACATCACATTACATCACATTGAACCAAGTAACTTATTTGTCAATATATTAATCTGAAATTTTTTCAGCATATCAGTACTAATTGATGCGAAACTACGGTCTCGCACTCGCGGGGAGCCCTGCGAAGCTACCCCTGCCGTGCGGGTTTCCATCAAAAACGCTGCCGTCCTGTCTCAATGGGCATACTCATCCCTGAAACACCGCTGGCGGAAGTTTGACGTTAGCCTCACTATAGATTATATTTAAGTAGTCTTTAAAATGTTGTAGTACGGAGGTTTCGTATGTTTAACCCGAAAAGGATCCTCGTCACTACCGATTTCAGCAGCGAATCCGATATGGCCATACAGGAGGCGCTCGATATCGGGGGGAAATACAAATCGCATATCTATCTATTACATGTCATCCCCGAGGTCGAGCAGTGCGCCGCAGACTATTGCCTGGACGCGTCCGATGTCATGGCCGAAAAGGACCAACTCATGGCCCAGGCGAAGAAAAAAATGAAGGAAGAGTTGGCTCGCGTGACGAAGAAGAAAACGATTCCGGTGTCGAGCGACATCAGGTTCGGGCACGCGTCGGACGTCATCATTGAAGTGGAAAGGGAGCGCGGCATAGACCTCGTGATTGCGGCCCCGCATACGCACAAGAAGCGCGCCTGGAGGCTTTTCCCGCACCTCACGGAGACGCTGGTCAACGAATCACCGGCCGAGACCCTGGTGGTGAGAAGCAGCATTCATTAAACGCAAGGCGCGCGAGAATGAAGGCGCGCAAACGTTTGCGCGCCTTCATTCTCGCGGTTCGCGCATCGGACCAAAAAATGTTATTGCATTAATTCCCGACTGAGCGTATGCTCACCGCCGACTGTTCCGATACACCCAAATCCTGCAAGGAGATCCTTCATGGCACCAACCGGAATGAGCCTGCGCGAAAAGATTACGCTCGGTCTGTTGTTCGTTATGACCACCCTGCTGTACGCCGACCAGTTGATCATGTCGGCCATCCTCCCCGAGCTCTCGAAGGAGTACGCCGTAAGCGAGACCACCCTTGGCCTTATCGGCTCGGGCTTCACCCTGGTGGGGGCATTAATCAGCATCGTGTTCGGCTTCTTTTCCGACAGGGCCCCGCGCAAGGCGCTCATGGTGCTCGTGATCATGGTGGGCGAGATCCCCTGCATCCTGACCGGCGTCCCGTATTTCACGTCGAGCATCGAGTCTTTCACGATACTGCGCATTCTTTCGGGAATCGGGCTTGGCGGCATCATGCCCATCACCCTTTCGGTCCTCGCCGACTTCTTCAGGGAGGAAAACAGGGCCTCGGCCTCCGCATGGATGATCACGGCATGGTCGGTGGGCTCGGTTCTGGGGGTGGAGGTTGCCGGATTCCTCACCAACGATTTCGGGTGGAGGCTGCCGTTCATTCTCATAGGCGTGCCCAACATCCCGCTGGCGATCATCTTCGCCCTCTACGCGCGGGAGCCCGAACGCGGCCGTACCGAGGAGGCGCTGGAAGCCCTGATCCAGAAGGGCCTGGTCTACAAGCAGAAGATAAAGCTGAGCGATTTCGGGCTTATATTCACCAACAAGACCAATATCTACACCTTCCTGCAGGGCCTGCCCGGAACGGTCCCGTGGGGAATCCTCACCTACTGGCTCATCAACTTTTTTGAAACACACCGGGGCGTATCGAAGGAGATGGCGAGTCTCATATTCCTGGTGCTGGGGATCGGATCGCTCCTGGGAGGGCTGGGCTTCGCCTACGTCGGGGAATGGCTCTACAAGAAACAGCCCCGCTACATGCCCCTCATGTGCGGGGCCGGGGTGCTCCTGGGGATCATACCGTCATTCCTGCTCATCAACATGTCGCTGGAAAATATGACCCTCTACCTTGCCCTTGGGTTTTTTACGGGCTTTCTTGTCTCGGTCGCCTCTGCCAATGTAAACGCGATCCTCATGAACGTGAACCGGCCGGAGCACCGCGGCTCGGTGTTCGCGGTGTTCAACATAACCAACAACCTGGGACAGGGCCTGGGGCCCGCGATCGGCGGCCTCCTGATTCCCCTGGGACAGATTTTCATGATGAATTTCGCGATTCTCTGGTGGGTGCCCTGCGGGCTGCTGCTGCTTGCGGTGGCGCGCTACATCACCGCCGACCGCGAATCGCTGCGCAAACTCCTGGGAGAGCGCGCCGCGCAGATGCAGGCCCAGGCCCGCGGCTGACGCGGGCCGCGGGAATCAATTCCCGCCCGGCTCCCGCAGCGATTCGATGACACGGGCGATCTGGCTCACCTGGGGGACGGAAAGGGGCTTGACGAAGAACCCCGCCGGGTTGATCAGCTCGGCGCGCTTGCGGAGGGCTTCGTCCTCGTAACCGGTAATGATGATCACGTGGACCGGTAAGAGCTCGAGTATCCGGCGGGCGCCCTCTATGCCGTCCGCGCCCCCCGGGAGGCTCACATCCATGATCACGACGTCGGGCTGTTCGGTCCGTGCGGCCTGGAGCGCTCCCTCCACGGTCGCGACCGGCTCGCACACGGTGAATCCCCGGTTCCTGAACTCCATTTCCAGGAACATGGCCGATATGGCCTCGTCCTCAACAATGAGTATTTTCGTCTTACTGTTCATCACGCACGCTCGATACGCCTGATGGGTCGCCGCGCATGCCCCGGATCGTTCAGCATTCTTTCCGGGGACACGCGTGCCGCGGAAAATCCGGGGGGCCGATTCGACCCTCACCCCTCGTCGGTACCGGGCCGCCCGGCACGCCCCCTCCTTCCCGCGGACTGACACGCCATAGATAGTATCGGCGCCCGAACCTCCGTAAAAAAGCCCTATATGCCTTTAATTGCCATCCATACCCGAATGCCGGCCGCCCCGTTCCTCCGTCCCGATCATTACCCATAACACAAAACCTGCCTCAGGAGGCCCCCTAAATCCCCCGGAGGGAAACTTCAGCAATTGAAGAGTGTGCATTCTCTGCCATTGACAAAGATGCCGTTGCCCCCCGCCGGGGGGGATATGGGGGGCGTTTGCTCACTTGCGAGCACGTCAGATATACCGCCGAACCGCGGCGCGGTAATCCGCATACGCCTTGCCGTAATATCCCTGTAAAAAGCGCTCCTCCTGGAGAATCTGCCAGTGCACGCCCGTCACCGTTATCGCCGCGGCAGCAAGAAAGAAGGGCGATCCATTGATGAGAAAGGTGCTGATAAACATGGCATCCATGAAGAGAAAAATCGGGTTGCGCGAAAGGGAAAACGCGCCACCGGTCACCAGGGCGCCCGGGCTCCCGATATCGATCCCCACCCGCCAGGAGCGGCCGAACGAAACGAGCGCCGCGACAAACAGCGCCAGGCCCCCCGATATCATCACCGCGCCCGCCGCCTGTGCGGGTATCCATACGAAGAGAGGCTCATGCAGCCATCCCGGCAGGATGCGCGGCAGGTGCAGCGCCTGGACCACGATCTGCGCCGACCATAATAAAAGTGCCGCCATGAAGACGCGCTCGAGCCATGCACGGGGACCTTTCTTTCCCACACCGAGCATAAAGACCTTCACGCCGCGCGACATGAGCATGAGGGTGCGGCCGACGAATACTGCATAGAATGCGACGAGCGACAAAATTTGAAACAGGTCGAAGAAATCCATGTTGATAACCCTCTCTAATTAGTTTAATCGAACTAACTAATTTCACAAAAAAAATTCACGTCCCTTGTATCACCTTGTTGAGAATTCGCACCATCTGCGCAAGGTCCTTCGCGTCCAGGTTTTTCGAGAGAAGATGTGCGATCCTCTCGTGTCCCTCGCGGTGAAGGCCCGAGAGCGTCTCGGCCTTGTCCGTAACATGCAGGTGGAACGACCTCCTGTCCTCGTCGGACTGGATGCGCTGCACGTAGCCCAGGCCTGCAAGCTTTTCGACCGCCGCCGTCACCGACGGTTTCGATAGTGCCAGCCTCCGGGCAAGCTCGCCGTACGTGGGATTCTTCATCTCACGGATGGTCTCCAGATAATACAGCTGGCGTGCCGTGAGACCGCTCGCCTCAAGCTCTTTCAGGAGATGCAGTTCCTGGTCGCCGATAAAGCGCGTCAGGACATCGATAAGTTCTACCAGGGTTAGCGACATAGTTATGTACAATTAGTTAGTTAATATAAACTAAATATACCACAGCGGGAATAACCGTCAAGGTAAATCAACAATCCCGTCAAAATTTCGCGATTTCCCGTATTGGAAAAAGAGGCCGGCCCCGGGAGAAACCGGCGGCCGCGTATTAGTCATAAAAGCAGTGGTACGCCACTTATCGTGTATCAGCAATTCAAAGATGGGCACTGCATTTTGCATATACGCATTGAAACATATTTGACATTTTTCGATTCGTGTTGCCAGATAACTCATTGGTCGAAGATCGTAACTACTCAGCTGTCTGTTAAATATATGCACATAAATAATAAGTGCGCGGAATACTCCCCCGCCGCCCCTGCGGCGGGGGAGTATTCAATACTTTTAATTACTTTTGGTTATGATTTCATACTAGCTGAGTAGTTTCCGAAAATCGGTCATTATCAGATCCACAAAAATAAAACCTGGAGGTTCCCGATGAGCGATGCACCCGGAAAGAAGGAGCTTAAAACGGGCGGATGGAGCGCGCGGTATGTTCTCATTATCTGTTCCCTTTTATACATGGTGAATTACATGGACAGGCAGGTCCTTTCGGCGGTCCTGCAGCCCATGAAGGTCGACCTGGGGTTGTCGGACACCCAGGCCGGTATGCTGCAAACGGTATTTCTTCTCAGCATCGCGCTGTTCTCGCTTCCGGTCGCCTATATGGTCGACCGCTGGAGCAGGCGCAAGGCGATCGCGATCATGGCGGTGATATGGAGCGGCTTTACGTATCTTACCGGTCTTGGCAGGAACTTCCTGGGCGTACTGCTTCCCCGCATGATGGTGGGGGTGGGCGAATCGGGCTTTTCCGCCGGCGGCACCGCGATGCTCACCGCGGTATACCCGCCCGAGTCGCGCGGCAAGTTGATGGGGATATTCAACCTCGTCATTCCCATCGGGGCGGCGCTTGGGCTCGTACTGGGCGGTTACCTTTCCAAGAACTTCGGGGGCTGGCGCACGCCCTTCCTGGTCTTCGCGATACCGGGCGTTATCCTGGGTATACTGGCCTTCTTCATGCGCGACTACAAGACCGTGGTCCATGTGGATGCGGCCGGCAAGAAGGCGGGCTTCCTGAAGTCGGCGCTTTCGCTCTTCAGGATTCCCACGCTCAAGTGGCTGTACCTGGGCTACGGGATACGCAACATCATGAACTTCTCGGTCCTCACCTGGATATCGGCCTACTTCATGCGCTCGCAGAATATTCCCGAGGACAAGGCCGGGATGCTGGGCGGCGTGATATTCATCATGGCTATCCTGGGAAGCGTGCTGGGCGGCGTGCTTTCCGACACCTGGCAGAAGAAGAACCGGCGGGCGCGCATGCTCCTTCCGGTAATAGGGGATATCCTGGCCGCGATCATCCTCATCATCGCACTCTACCTCGAGGCGAGGGGCGCGGGTTTCATCATCCTGTGCCTGTGGGGCGCCATGGTCATGGTGGGCGTACCCCCGCTCACGGCCGTGACTCAGGACGTGGTCGAGCCGGCCGTGAAGGGCCTCTCCTACGGGATGGCGGTGTTCTGCATGTACCTCTTCGGGGGCGGCTGGGGGCCGATAGTGACCGGTGTGATATCGGACGCCCTGGGCGGCGGCGCCGACGGACTTAAATACGCGCTCATCATTATCGCGCTCTCGGGCTTCGTCGCCGCGTTCATCGAGTGGCTGGGCTCGCGCAGCTACCCGGCCGACCTGGACAAGGTCAAGGGCCTGGTGCTCGAGCAAGAGAAATAGACGCGGCATCTCCCGGTACTACGGGGCCCGCATCACGGAGAGCGATGCGGGCCTTTTCATTCCCGCCGCCCGGCTATCCGCGCGCTTCCTTCATGAGCGCATCGAAGGCACGTACGTTTATCGGACCCCCTGCCGCCCCGCGAGGAGAAAGCCCATCCCGGTGCTGATTATGGGAATCGAAAGGTACACGATCCCGGTATACAGGAAATACTCGGCGACGGGCATCTTGAACGCGGCGACCAGCGTCGCCAGGTCAAGGACGATATTCACTGCCAGCCACGCGAGGCCCACGACGAGCCCCTCGCGCACGTGGTCCGCGTTCACGCCGCGGAAATAGCGGACAAGCAGCGTCACCCCCGTGAGCATGCCGGTGACGAGCATGATGTTCTTGAAGAGCGGCATCATCGTCTCGTGCAGGGGCGGATAGAGGGGAATGCTGAGCGCGAAGGGAATCAGCCAACTTATAAAGCCGTAAACCGCGATCGTTTTCACCCTGTTCATCGCGCACCCCCCGCCGCGCGGATCGATTCCAGTTTGTCCCTGGCCGCGGGCACCATGGCGAGAAACTCGTCCAGCTTCGTGCATGAATATTCGCCGCAGCCCGCGCAGTTGCCAACCTTCCTCTCCCTCCCACACGCGCGGATGCCGCACACGCTGCAATGGCCGAATATCCTGCCCTCCTCGTTGAGACATCCCTTGCAGTAGATGTCTTCCTTTTTAATTTCGACGTTAAACTGCTTCGACCACTCCGCCGCCGTGCGCGCGCGCAGGGCGTCATCGTCGTTCCGGGTGGCGACGAAGGCGGGGCATTCCGTGCACACGAGGCCGCAGTAGCTGATGATTGCATCCATATGATTCCTCCTTTAAGGTTTATGCTGAAACCCTATCACACAAACCCTGACAGCCGTATGTCAGGGTTTGCCGGGGGATGAAAAATATCTCAAAAAATCGCGCACCGTTCGCGGGGAAATCAATCGACGTCCTTTTCATAGATGGCGTGTATCTTTTCCGCCCGCGCGCGAACGAGGTCGCGGATCCTGCGCGGTTCGAGCACCTCGACGTCCTCGCCGAACGAAAGGAGGAACCCGTACACCCACTCGTCCTCGGGGTAACGCGTGCGCACGTCAAAGCCCCCGTCTTTCCGCCTGCGCACCTGGGCGGGCAGGAAATAGTCCTCCACCCTCACGCGGGCGCGGGGCTTGAAGCGGAGCACCAAGTCGAGCGGCGGTTTCGAGGTCCAGTTGTCGGTCCATTGCTCCGGCGAGTATTCCATGGGGCGCCGGGCGAACCGTTCCCCGGTGACCCTGAGCGATTTGATGCGGGAGATGCGAAACACCCTGAAATCGCCTCGCAGCCGGCAATAGCCAAAAAAGTACCACACGGTGCCCTTCAGCACCAGCGTCATGGGCTCCACCGCGCGCTTCGCCGTCGTCCCGCGGCCGTCCACATAGCTCATGCCGACCACCCGGCATTCCTCGATCGCGCGCAGTATCTCGTCCGCGCGCTTTTTCAAATGAGCGGGGTACATCCAGGGGGAGCTGTCGATGATAATGGTTTCTTCCCGCTTTTTAAGACGCGTGCGCTCGTCCGGGGGCAGGAGCGTCGTGAGCTTTTCGGCGGTGTCGCGCGCGCGCTTCCCCGCGACGCTCGCGCCCACGCCCTTGAGCGCGGTGACGATCGAAAATATCTCGTCGGGGGTGAGCACGTGGCGGTCGAACTTGAAGGATTCCATGATCCCGAACCCGCCGTTCTTCCCGGGATAGGCGACTATGGGAATGCCGGCAAGGTTTATGGCGTCGATATCGCGGTATATGGTGCGCACCGATACCTCGAAATAGCGCGCAAGCTCCTCGGCGCTCACGCGCTTCCGGTTGACGATGAGCATCACTATGGCGAAGAGCCTGTCGAGCTTCACCGGGCGCCTCCTGGCTTTCCGCCGATTCGCTTTCCGGCGGAGGATATCCTTCTACCAGCGACGCCCGCGTACCGCAAGAAAAAAGCGCGCTGCCCGCCGCGCAGGGTGTATCGGCGCCCGAAATTTCCGTATACTATTCACGGGGACGCGCATGGAGCCCGGGGGATCACCTTCACGGCAAAAAATGTTTGCATTATTCCGGCACATCACCCTCCATGCATTCACGAATAAATTCACAACAGGAAACCGCGAACATGAAACCCGAAAAGATACGTTACGAGGACGGAAAAATATCGGTCCCCGACAATCCTTACGTGCTCTTCATCGAGGGTGACGGCACCGGCCCCGACATCTGGCGCGCCACGAGGATCGCGCTGGACGCCGCGGTAGAAAAGGCATATGGCGGGACGAAAAAGATCGAATGGATGGAGGTGCTCGCGGGAGAGAAGGCGTTCAACGAAACCGGCCAGTGGCTCCCCGATGATACCGTCGCGAAGATCAGGGAATACAAGGTCGCGATCAAGGGCCCCCTTACGACGCCCGTGGGAGGCGGCATCCGCTCCATAAACGTCGCACTCCGGCAGATCCTTAAACTGTACGCGTGCGTGCGCCCCGTGCGCTACTTCGCGGGCGTGCCCAGCCCGGTTAAAAGGCCCGAGAGGGTCGATATGATCATCTACCGCGAAAATATGGAGGATCTCTACGCGGGCATCGAATGGAAAGAGGGGAGCGAATCGGCGCGAAAGGTGATCGACTTCCTCAACAATGAGCTGGGACAGCAGGTGCCGATAGACTCCGGCATCGGCATCAAGCCGATCAGCATCACGAACACGAAGAAGCTCATGCGCGCTGCCGTCAATTACGCATTACGGAACGGCCGGTCGAGCGTGACCCTCATGCACAAGGGCAACATCATGAAATTCACCGAGGGCTCCTTCAAGGACTGGGGCTACGAGCTCGCGCGCGAGGAATTTTCCGGCCAGACGATAACCGAGGACGAGCTCTGGGAAAAATACGACGGCAAGGTCCCCGCGGGGAAGATCGTCATCAAGGACCGCATCGCCGATTCCATGTTCCAGCAGGTGCTGCTCCGCCCGGAGGAGTACGACGTCATCGCGACGCCCAACCTGAACGGCGACTTTATCTCCGACGCACTCGCGGCGCAGGTCGGGGGGCTGGGCATGGCGCCGGGCGCGAATATCGGCGACAACGAGGCGGTCTTCGAGGCGACCCACGGCACCGCGCCCAAGTACGCGAACCAGGACAAGGTCAATCCCGGGAGCCTCATGCTTTCCGGAGAGCTCATGCTGCGCTTCATGGGATGGACCCAGGCCGCCGACGGGCTCGTGCGCGGCATCGAGCGCACCATCGCGCAGAAGCGCGTCACCTACGACCTCGAGCGCCTCATGGAGGGTGCGACGCTGCTCAAGTGCTCGGAATTCGGGAAGGCGGTTGCGGAGAATATTTGACGGCGCACCCCGTTGGCACGGAACGGCATTCCCGTTCGCGAATGCGCGGATTCGAATCCGCGCATTCGTACTTCCATCCCCACCTCCTTCTTACACGCCTTTGAATTCCGCTCGGAATGGGTACGCGCGTTCAGGCGTATGATCGTTTCACGTTGTCGTCGGTGAGGGCGAAGATGAATGCGAGCTCGGCCGCGGCCATAGAGAGGCGTAGCGTCATGAAGACGGTGTCCATCCCGGTAAACTCGCTCCCGTGGAAGACCAGGCTGTACGCGAAGGGGATCGAGTAGGCGCAGTGCATATCCATGAGCGCGAGCTGCACCACCCTGTGCAAGGGCTTCTTTAAGTAGAGCATGAACACGTGCACGGCGAGCAGGACGGAGAGCGCCCCTGCGATGGGAACGGCAAGGACCTTCCCGAACATAAACGCGAATGCGACCATGAGGTACATGATCTCGGCAAAATAGAGCACGGTGAAATACGGGATCACCCGGTCCAGCCGTAAAAAAATTTCCTGTTTCGTTGACATAACCATGGGTATATCGGATCATGACGATGTTACAGGGGCCGTCCCCCGCGAGTAAAGCACGATTTAATAATATTCCATGGCTATCGAACACTACGAAATAACCGTCCCCGAGGAGTATCACCTCGAGCGCGCCGATGTCTTCCTGGCGAGCGCGCTGGAGATTGACCTCTCGCGGAGCTACGTACAGAAGCTTATCAAGGGCGGTCACATCCTCGCGAACGGCGCCCCGTTCAAGGCGAACTACAAGATCAAAACCGGCGACATACTTCATATCGCCATACCCGAACCGGAAACGCTCGACGTGGTCCCGGAAAACCTGCCGCTTGATATCCTGTACCAGGACGAGTCTATCGCCGTCATCAATAAAGCCGCGGGCATGGTAGTGCACCCTTCCCCCGGAAACTGGAACCATACGCTCGTGAACGCGCTCCTGTTCCACCTTAAAGACCTCTCTTCAATCGGGGGTACCCTGAGACCGGGAATCGTGCACCGCCTGGACAAGGACACCGCGGGCATCATGGTCGTCGCGAAAAACGACGCGGCCCACCAGGCGCTCACTGCCGAATTCGCCGCGCGCGGCGTCGACAAACGGTATATCGCGGTGGTCGTCGGCAAGCCTAAAATCGCGCACGAGCTCATCGAGGAGCCGATCGCCCGGCACCCGGTATACCGTCACAAGATGACCGTACGGGAGGACGGACGAGAGGCCGTGACCGAGCTTTTCTGCACGAAGATATGGCACGCGGAGCAGGGGGTGTTTTCCCTCTTCGACGTGCGGCTGCACACGGGACGCACGCACCAGATTCGCGTGCACCTGTCTTCCCGGGGGCTTCCCATCGTGGGGGATCCCATCTATTCGAAAAAATGGGACCGGTACCGCGTACCATTCCTGCTGCTCGCCTCCGTGTTCCTGGAATTCACCCATCCCGTCAAGGGCGGCCGCATGAAATTCCAGATTGAACCCCCCGTGCACATAACTGAATTTATTCGAAAGCTCGAAAGGAACAACTGACAGGGGGATGCCGGCGCGGTGCGGAAAACCGTGGTGACACATTCGGAAGAGGAGACCATGAGGCTGGGCGAGGAGCTCGGCCGCGAGGCGCTCCCCGGCGCGGTGTACGCGCTCACGGGCGAGCTCGGGGCGGGAAAAACCGTTATCGCCAAGGGCATCGCCCGTGGGCTCATGATACCGGACGAGATCACGAGCCCCACCTTCACGCTTCTGGAAATCTACCGCGGCAGGCTTCCCCTTTACCACTTCGACCTCTACCGGATCGCGCGCGCGGACGAATTCGACGAGCTCGGCTTCGAGGAATACTGGTACGGTGACGGGGTTTCGATAATCGAGTGGGCCGATAATGCGGCGGGCCTCCTTCCAAATAGCGCAGTACGTGTCCTGAGCGAATACGCGGGGCCCCATGCGAGGAGAATTACAATTGAACACCCTGGTGATTGATACCTCGACCTCAATGGAGCTCATAGCCGCGCGCAAGGGGGAGCGAGTCTCCGACATGACCACGCCCGCGGAACGGTCCCACTCGGCGACGCTGTTCGACCTCGTGCGCAGGGCATTGGAGGCCGTCGGTCTGGATGTGCGCGAAATCGAGCTGATCGGCGTGGGAATCGGCCCCGGCTCGTTCACGGGAATCCGCATCTCGGTGAGCGCCGCGCGCACGCTCGCCCAGGTGCTCGGCGTCCCCCTGGTGGGGGTTCCCTCAGCGCTCCTGTACGCGGTCTCCTGCGGCGCGCAGGAAGGGCGGCACGTGCTGGTCGCCTTTGACGCGAAGAAGGACCGTGTTTTCGGGGCGCTCTACGAAGCCGCCGGTCCGGGCGGTATCCCGCGTACCCTCATGGAACCGGGAGATTACGAAATTGGACACCTCGCTTCCGGCGCCCGCCCTGACGCTCTGTGCCTTGGGGATGGGGCCCTGCGCTATCGCGAACATCTTACACACGCGCTTCCGGCGCATGTCATGATCGAATCATCGCGTCCCTCGGGTGCGGACGCGCTCGATCTCGTGGAGGCCCTCTACCGCGCGCGTCCGGACGAGTACCGCGGCTACGAACACGTACTTCCCCTGTATGCGCGCAGATCGGACGCGGAAATTATTCTCGAAAAGAAAAAAAGCGGGGGGGCGTGACCGGATGCTACTTGGAGCGCTGCTTCATCTCCTTGAGCAGCCGGTTCTTGTATTCAAGCTCCATGGGCTTGATCACGGAATAGAACCTCTTCATTTCGTCCTTGCGGGACGAGTTTCCCGCGAAGTCGACACCCACGAACAGGTTTGAGCTTTCATCGGTGAACATGTGGCGAATCTCCCCGTAGATGGTTATGGGGGCCTGGAGCTTGAAAACGATATCGAAGATGAAGCCCTTGGCGCGCGGGACATAGCGCTTCAGGTTTTCGTCCGTGAACATGAGCTTCGCTCCCCCAAGGCTCATATCAACGACCTGCTGGTGCTGGGGTATGAACAGGGTATTGGCGTCCCGGATCCGCTCTACCAGCTTGAATGAGAGATCCTTCACGAGGAGCACCTGGTCCATACCCATGCTCTCCTTCTTTGAAACGACCTCGAAATAGGCGAAGGGGAGCGAAGACCCCGATTCCGTTATGTAGAATATGGGGGAGATGATGATTGATTTGTATCCTTTTTCGATGTTTTTCTTCATGTACTGCGCAAAACCGTCCCCGAGCAGCCCGGCGCTGTCGAGAAAATCTTCGTTCGCCGGGTTATACGACTCCCTGTTCCCCACATCCTCGACGAACAGGGTCCTGCCGGTCTTCTTGATGCTGTCGTAAATCGGATCCCCCGCCTGGAAAACATCGATACGCACGATGTCGGAGAGCTTCGCGTTCTGGTTCTGGAACTGGTCTATCACGACCTTGATAGTGGTTGGAATCTTGAAGTCCGAAATCTCGATTGTGTGTTTTGATATCTTGAAATTGGTCGCCACCACCTTTTCGGCGGACATCTTGAAGCGCAGGTCGCGCCTGCCCACCATGGCCTTTTTCATCCCGGTAACGGCGCACAGGTAATAGCCCGGTCCCCGCTTTTCCTCGACCTTGAGGTCTATCTCGAAATACTTGTCCATGAGCCCGTAGAGGACGATAGTATCCTCCCCCTCGAAATCCGGGTCGGTAACGACGAGTATCGTGCCGTCTTCAAGGTACTCGTTTATCTTCGCCTCACGCTTTTCGAACGAGTACTTGATGAGCAGCTTCCTGTCATACTGGTTTTTCAGGAATTCGAGCACATCCTGGCGGGTTTTAATTTCCTCAAAGGTTCGCTGTTTTCTCTGTTTGTAGGTATTCACTATCGTCCCCTGACAGCGCCGAAATGGACTTTATCTGATCTAAATAAATGAAAATTAATATAACTACAAGACATATAACGGCAGTTTTTCCTTATAATTATCGAAATATTCGCCCTGTTCCTGTAGAATTTTAACCTCAAGGGGGTTTTTACGCTAAAGTGAGCCCCCCGCGCTCGATATGGACGGATTTTATACCCAATGCTCATTAATCGTGACCTTGAATGGCTTGAAACTCGGTTACCCCTTCCAAGGCATCCTACCCCGCGGCATGAGCGGCTTCCGGGAAATTAATAAAAAAGAGGAGGTTTTTTATCCCCCCTCTTTTTGCGTCCTTGACCGTAAACTGGAGCTAGGCTTTCTTGGCGGCCTTTTTCGCGGGCTTCTTCGCCTTTTTTGCGGCGGCTTCGGCTTTCTTCGCGTCGGCAAGCGCTTTCTTCAGCGCCGGAGCGCCGGCCTTTTCCTTCTTGAGATCGCCGGCGAGCTTCTTCACCTTGGCGTCCTTTCTCTTTAAGTCGGCCTGAAGCGATTTAACGGATTTCCCTTTCATCGAGTACACCACCCTTGTTTAATTTTTCGGCCCCTCCCGGAGGCCCGACGCGATCCGTCCGCTTTGTCAATTTATGAACTGAATCCCGATACCATGAACCGCATCGAGCGATACTATGTGACATAATATTTTTTTTGCAAGAAAAAAATATCTTTTGACAAAAAAAAATTAAAAATATTCTTGGCTCACGGAACCGGAAAAAGGTGGTTTTTGTCTCGCGGCGCGCCCCTAGAAATAAATTTCCAAGATAAAATCAGCCGCGCCGCTCGCCCGGGCGCTATTCCTCAATTATGCTTGATATTGACGGCGCGATGCCCGATGGTGCGTTCAGTGCGCAACAATGGAGGCCTCATGGCAAAAAATTTACCCGTGGTAACGATAGTGGGCAGGCAAAACGTGGGGAAATCCACGCTTTTCAACGCGCTCATCCAGCAGAAAAAGGCGATCGTCGATCCCATGCCGGGGCTCACGCGCGACATTCTTTCGTGCGCGGTCACGCATGACGAGGCGGCCTTCATGCTCTGCGATACGCCCGGCCTCGATATCCGCGATCCCTCGCAGCTTTCGCAGACCATACTTGAAAACACGAAGGCCTTTCTTGGCACTTCGAGCGTGATCATCCTTCTGTTCGAGAATCCCGCGCCCAGCTCGTTCGATTACGAGCTTTCGGACATAGTGCGGAAGCTCTCGCTCCCCACGATCGTGGCGGTAAACAAGATGGACAGCGCCGAGGAATATGAAAACCTCTCAAATTTTTACGAGATGGGATTCTCGGAGGTCCTTCCGCTGGCGGCGCAATCGCGGACGAACATGGGCCTCCTGCTCGACGCGATCGTGCGCGAGCTCCCCGTCCGCCGGCAGGCGGCGGCCGAGAGCGACATGAGGATCGCGATCGTGGGAAGGCCCAATTGCGGGAAGTCGACGCTGCTGAATTCCCTCACCGGCTTCACCCGTTCCGTGGTGTCGGACGTGCCCGGAACGACGCGCGATTCGGTGGACGAGGAGCTCACGTTCCAGGGAAGACGGCTCACGGTCATCGACACCGCGGGAATCCGGAGAAAAAGCAAGATCACCGAAAACGTGGATTTCTATTCGGTGACGCGCACCAGGGATTCGATCAGGCGCGCCGACGTGGTCGTCCATCTTATCGACGCCCAGGCGGGCCTCACCGAAACGGACAAGAAGATCTCGGACGAGATTCTTACGGCGCACAAGCCCCTGATCATCGCGATAAACAAGTGGGACGCGATAGAGAAAGATACGAAGACCTTCCAGGCATTCAAGGAAAAGCTCGTATTTCAGTTCTACCGGGCGGGCGACTTTCCCATCATTTCCATCTCCGCGAAGGAGAAGCAGCGCATCCACAAGCTGCTCGAGCTGGCCATGGATCTCAACGATCGCGCGAACACGCGCATCGACACCCCCCGGCTCAACAAGATCATGGAGGGGATACAGCGCTCGCGGCGGCTCCCCCTGCTTGGCGACACGCTGAAGATATACTATATCACCCAGACCGAAAGCAGGCCCCCGAAGTTCAAGCTGTTCGTGAACCGGCCGGAGCTTTTCAGAAAGGACGTCGTGCGGTTTCTCGAAAAGGAGCTTCAGAATCAGCTGGGGGCGACGGGGATTCCCATGGTGCTCATCATCGAGGGAAAGAAGAGGGACAACGCGCGCCGGGGGCGCTGATACAGCAGGTTTCCTAAAGGTCCACCCTTCCCGCTATCGAACGCGCGATGGTGACGCTGTCGGCGAATTCCAGGTCGGCGCCGGCGGGAAGACCGTGCGCGATCCGCATGACCCGCACGCTCAGGGGCTTGATGAGCCCCGCCAGGTAGAGGCTTGTCGCGTCCCCCTCGACCGTGGGGTTCGTGGCGACGATAATCTCGCGCACCCCTTCCCGGGGGACGCGCTCCAGCAGGCTCGTTATGTTAAGGTCGTCCGGACCGATCCCGTCCAGCGGCGCGATCACCCCTCCCAGCACGTGGTAGGTCCCCTTGAATTCCCCGGTCTTTTCCACCGTGAGCACGTCATTGGCTTCTTCCACCACGCAGATAATCGCATGGTCCCGCGCGGGATCCGTGCAGATCGCGCAATACTCGGCCTCGGCTATCCCGCCGCAGCGGGCGCAGCGGGTGATGCTTGATTTCACGGTGACGAGCGCCCGTGAGAGCCTCTCCACGTCCTCCCGGCCGGCCTTCAGGATATGGAACGCGAGCCTGGAGGCGCTTTTAGGCCCTACCCCCGGCAGGCGGGAAAGCTCGCGGATGAGCGCTTCAAGGCTTGCGGGCATACTCACGGATACACACCTACTTCAAGAAATTTCCAAGCCCGGGGATATTCAACCCCCCGGTGAGTTTCTGCATCTCCTGGGCGGCGACTTCCTTGGTCCTGTCGACGGCGGCGTTCACCGCCTGTATCACCATCTTTTCGAGCTTCTTCGCGTCGCCCGCCTTTAACAGCGCATCGGCGACCTGAATGTCGGTGACCCTGTATTCCCCGTTCACCCTCGCCTTGACCGACCCGTCGGCGCTTGCGCCCTCGCATTCGGTCTTCTGGAGTTTTTTCTGGATGTTCTTGAATTCCTTCTGCAATTTCATTATCTGTCCGATATCGCCAAGTCCCATCATTCGTCTCCTTTTTCCAGTATCTTGCCGCTGAACGCGTCCCTGACTTTTTCCACGACGGGATTCGTCATCTTGATCTCATCCGTCTCGGGGTTCATGATCATCTCCGCCTCCGGCGGAGGCGGGGCCTCCTCGATTGCGGGCTCTTCCTCGCGCACACGCGGCCCCGAGGTTACGAACAGGCCCGCTTCGAAGCCGGTGCGCTTTAACAATTCTTCCTTAATGAAATCCTGCGCGGCCCTGTCGAGCACCCTGCTGTTGTATTCGTGACCACCGCCCTCGGGGAATATTATCGCGAGCGTCCTGTCGCGAAGCTCGACGCGGGCCTCCTTGAGATTGAAATGGAGGAAGGAGCGCGTGGTCTCGATCTCCTTGATGAGATCGCGCCATGCCGCGCGCATCTGCGCGTCCGAGGGAACGCCCTGGGGTGCCGCCTTCGCATTGGACTGTTTTTTAGGGAGAAGCTTTTCATCGGTCCTGGGGGCCCTGGCCTCCGCCGGGCGCGCGGGCTTCGCAGGGGCGGACTTTTCCGCCGCCGGGTTCGCCGGGGCGGATTTCGCGTCCCCGGCCGATGGCCGTATCGGACCCCCCTCGTCGAGCATTTTAAGAAGCGCGGCGATGGAGGGGGCGTTCTTGAGGGCGATCATGTCCAGCAGCGCCATTTCAAGGTTTATCCTTTCGTTCGCGGAGGTGCGCAGGTCGGCCAGGAGATCGCTCCCGATCCTGAAAATTCCCGAGAGCTCCTCGTCGACGAAGCGCCCGGCAAGCGCCGTTATCGCCGCCGTCTCCTCGGCCGAATAGCCTAAAAGCTCCTGCACCGCAATGCCGTTCTTCACGAGCCGGAGCGCGCGTATCGCGTCCACGAGCCCGGCGGCGTAGCGCGCGATGTCCACGCCCAGCTCGATCACGCGGTCCACCTCCATGACCGCCTCCCGGCGGCCGCCCGCGGACATGGTTTCCAGGAGGAGCAGGTAGCTTCCCAGCGGCACCACCCCCAGGATCGCGAGGGCGTCCTCCTCCCCGACCTCGCCCTCGGCGAAGGAGAGCATCTGGTCCAGGAGCGACTGCGCGTCGCGCATGGAGCCGTCGGCGGCGCGGGCCACGGGATAAAGGGCTTTCGGGTCGATCGAGAAGCCCTCGGCCTTCACGATGGAGGCGAGATGGGCGACGATGGCGTCGATCGATATCTTCTTGAAAAAGAATTTCTGGCAGCGCGAGAGTATGGTCTCGGGGATGCGGTGGAACTCGGTAGTGGCAAAGACGAAGACGATATGCGCGGGCGGCTCCTCGAGCGTTTTCAGGAGGGCGTTAAAGGCCTCCCGCGAAAGCATGTGCACCTCGTCGATGATGTAGACCTTGTAGCGGCACTTCGCGGGCGCGAAATTGACGTTCTCACGCAGCTCGCGGATATGATCGACCCCGCTGTTGGACGCCCCGTCGATCTCGATGACGTCGAACGAATTCCCCGCGCGAATCTCGGTGCAGTGCTCGCAGACGCCGCAGGGGCTCTCGGTGGGACCGTTCACGCAATTGAGCGCGCGCGCGAGGATGCGGGCCATGGTGGTCTTCCCCACCCCGCGCGGTCCCGAAAACAGGAATGCGTGCGAGATGCGCCCCTTCTTTATGCCGTTTTTTATTGTGCGGGAAACATGATCCTGGAAGATGACGCCGTCAAACTCCTGGGGGCGCCATTTCCGGGCTATTACCTGATATGACATCGTGTTTCGTTTTTTTGTAGGATGCGGAGAAGGAGGGATTCGAACCCTCGGTAGCTTGCGCTACACACGGTTTCCAACCGTGCTCCTTCGGCCACTCAGACACTTCTCCGGGTTTTTTCAAGTCCTGTGCCGCGGCACCCTGACTTCGTAATTCAGGGGTGCATGTTTGTCAATAGTAAATTTTAAGCTGCGTGCCGGAACAAGCAAGGTGTGTAAGAATTGGAGATAAGGAGATGGTTAAAGGCGATGGAAGAGATAAAGTCCGAGGATAGAATCTCTTCTATCCCCACATCTCCTATTCTTACACGTCTTTAAGCGGCGGGGATTTGATTCTGCGGAGAGGGAGGGATTCGAACCCTCGGAGGGCAAAGCCCTCAACGGTTTTCGAGACCGCCCCGTTCGGCCACTCTGGCACCTCTCCGGACGACTATCATTTCGTGCATTTGTGAACCACATGCACGTATGAGTCAAGGCTATTTCTTCAAACGCGCGTCGATCGCCGAAAAGCATTCCTTCGCGTCGAGGCAGGGCACGGAGAAGAATTCCGGGTCCTTCGCGTAATACTCGATGAGCGGCGCCGTCTTTTCGCGGTACGTCGCCAGGCGCGCCTGTATGACGGGCTCGGTCTCGTCGTCGCGCTGAATGACGGGGCTGCCGCACACGTCACATTTCCCCTCCACCCGGGGGGGCTTCGTATAGATATTGAATATCGCCTGGCAGTTGGTGTTCGAGCAGGTGCGCCTGCTCGTGAGCCTTTTCAGGAGCACGTCCTCGGGCGCCTCGAGGTTCACCACAGCGTCCAGCTTCAGGCCCATCCCGGCAAGCAGCGCCTTGAGCGCATCGGCCTGTGCGCGCGTGCGCGGAAACCCGTCCAGGATGAAGCCCTTCGCGCAATCGGGCTCTTTCAAGCGCTCCCGGATGCAATCCATAATGACTTCGTCCGGAACGAGCGCGCCGGCATTCATGTATTCGGCCGCCTGCTTCCCCACCGCCGAGGCCTTTTTCACCTCGTTGCGGAGGATGTCGCCGGTGGATACCTGGACGATGCCGTATTTCCCGACCAGGAGCGAGGAGATGGTCCCCTTCCCCGCGCCCGGCGCTCCGAGCAGTATAACTCTCATGGCGTTACCCCGCGTTCCCGTGCGCTCAGGCCCACACGGTTGTTTTGACTTCCTTGAGCACGGTCTCTTTGACCGGGTAGATATCCTCGACCAGCTCGTAGGGCTGAAACCAGAGCTTGATTTCCTTCTCGGCGTCCTCGGGGCTTGAGGATGCGTGCACGACGTTCTCGAACACGCCCGAGGTGGTGATGCGCCCGTAGGCGCCGCGGATGCTCACGGGGTTGGCCTTCTCGGGATCGGTGTGGCCCACGATATCGCGTATGCGCTGGATCGCGTTCTCACCCTGGTAGACGAAGGCGACGACCCGGTTGGATCCGTGGAGCTTGCCCATGATGTAGTCGATGAGCTCTTCGAAGAAGGGTTTGTCTTTTAAATGCTCGTAATGCGTCACCGCGAGGTCCCTGCTCACGTGGACCGCCTTCGCGCCCACGATAATGAGCTTCGCCTCGGCGAGCCTCGAGAGGATGTTGCCCGTGAGGGACTTCACGAGTCCGTCGGGCTTGATGATGATGAGCGTCTGCTCCATTGCCATGTGTGGTACCCCGGGATTGACCTATCGGCGCCAGCCCCCCTGCCGTGATCCTTGCGTATTCGGGGAAGCGGGTCCAGTGCCGACGGATATTTTGCGTGTTCTTAAAATGAAAACGCCGGCGAAGAGATCAACCGGCAGTCGTTAAGGACGGTGTCAGGATGCTGAACGCGCGGAATTTATCAAGAATTTTTTATCGCGGTTACGGCGCTGTTCCAGTCGCACCGCGAACACTTGAGGTCCCTGTACTTGTAGAATTCCCCCTGCACGGTGCGTACCACCGCGGCCATCACGAGCGCTTCGCAGCGCGGGCAGTGTTTCGCGATGATCTCGTAATCGCTCTGCATATTGTAATTGATCATCGATTCCTCCTTGGGCGAAAATACTTCCCTCATCTCCCTTATCGAGCGTTTCGCTCCAGGGCATGAGGAAAATCTAAATTTCCAACTTTTCCGGGACGGCATCCCCCGCTCAATAACTGCCGCGGCGATTCCTTCTCCCGGCGATAACTATTAATACTTTGGCATTATAGTGAGCAAGCACTCACTCATATTATTTATGTCCCATAATTTGTCAATAAAAAAATAGTAAACAAATTGTCACATCAATATAGCAAATAAAACTCAATGTCAACAATATAACGTTATCGATTTATTAAAAAGATGTAAATATTTCAAATGCCGGCCTTGGCCGGCCCTTCCCAGTTATGCAGGGAGCCCTGCGGGGGCTCCTGTAAGGGGCTCCGCCCCTTACGACCCCATTTTCAGCATGTAGTAAAGAAATAACTATTTTAGGCGTGGGCCGTGGGTCCAACCTAATCAGGTTACGCGCGGGACCCTCTGGAGTTTCTGTCAGGGGCTTCGTCCCTTACGATTTGAGTATTTACGAAGTAACTATTTTCGGCGTGGGCCGTGCTTCCAGTCTATTCAGGTTACGCACGGGTCCAGATGAGTTTCCGTCAAGGGCTTCGCCCCTTTCGACCCCGTTTTCAGCATGCGCGGGAGAAGTTTAATCCGACGTGTGTATGAACCAGCCGGGGAAAATAAAAAAAGAAGGCGCGGACTGGTTGTCCGCGCCTTCTTTTTATGTGTGCCCAGGAAGGGATTTGAACCCTTACAGGATATTCTCCCACATGCCCCTCAAACATGCGTGTCTACCAATTCCACCACCTGGGCGGGCATGTTAAAAACAAATGCGGCGGTCCTGTTGACCCCGCACGCGAACTTGATATACGACCAGCATATGCTGTCAACCAGAAAAATGAAATTTCTTATGGACACGCCCCGCGCGCCCCGCTAGGCTTGCCGGCGAGTCAACCTCAAATGGAATTCGGGAAAATGAAATCTTTGTACGAGCGCGCGCCGTGGTCCCGGGGCAATCTTCCCGCGGTCGCCGGGGCGGTGCTCGTCCTCCTGTCCGTGATCGCGCCCTGGTTTTACAGCGAGAACCACATGGCGCGCCGCTACGTTTCCGGCGGTGAGATCGCGTTGAATATTTTCAGCGGGGCGGAGCCCATTCCGGTGATTGCGTCCCTGAGCGTGTTCGCCGTGGGCGCCGTTGCGCTCTACGTGCTGCTTTCGAAGAGCGCGGTCCTCGCGCGGCTTTTCGCGCTCTCGGCCGCGGCGTTCTTCCTGGTCTCGATCGTGCTTCTTCCGGTTCCCCTTTCCCAGGTCTGGGCGGGCGCGTGGACGGCATGCGCGGGGCTGGCGCTGATAGCCTTAAGCCCGCGCCAGCACGGCTAGTCCGTTGATCCCCGCCTTGCGTTCGCGGTAGCGCGCCGTTTTCCCGGTCAACTCCGCGACATGCCGCATGATGCGCACGCATTCCACCGGGTATTTGCCCACCGAGGTTTCCCCCGAGAGCATGATGATATCGGAGCCGTCGTAGAGGGCGTTCGCGATATCGCTCACGTCCGCGCGGCTGGGATGCGGGTTGTCGATCATGGATTCGAGCATCTGGGTCGCGGTGATCACGGGCTTCCCCGCGCGGTTGCACTTCGCGATCATCACCTTCTGGAGCTCCGGGAGCTCGCACGGGTCCATCTCCACGCCCAGGTCGCCGCGGGCGATCATGACGGCGTCCGTTTCGGCGAGGATTTCGTCGAAGTTTGCGACGCCCTCGGGATTCTCGATCTTCGAGATGATCTTGATGCGCGTGCCCGCCAGACGCCCGCGGAGCTCGCGCACGTCGGCGGCGCTGCGGGTGAAGGAATCGGCGATGAAGTTTACGCCGTTGCGCGCGGCGAAGTCCAGGTTGGGATAGTCCGCGGGCATCGTGTACGGGTAATCGATTATCGTGTCGGGATGGTTGAGCCCCTTGCGGGGACGGAGCGTGTCGCCGTAGAGCACGACGCACTCGATCCTTCCCGGGGATACCCCGGTCACCTTGAGGCCCGCGTACCCGTCGTCCACGAAAAGCCGGTGACCGGGCTTCACGCACCGGTCGAGTGTTTCGTAGCTTACCGGTATCCCCCCGGCGGAGTCTTCCACCGCGGGGTAGTCGCTTCCCTGCGGCTTGGGAATATCGGTGCGCAGCACGAGCACCTGGCCCGCGCGCACGGGAATGGGCGCGGGGAAATCGCCCAGGCGCATCTTGGGTCCCTTGATGTCGTAGACGACGTAGCCTTCGGGATTCGCGGCGCGCGAGGCGGCGATGACGCGCGCGTGCGTCGCGGGATCGCCGTGCGAGCTGTTGATGCGCACGCCGGACATGCCCGCGGCATAGAGCGCGGGCATGATCTCCAGCGACGCGGGCCCGATGGTGGCGAGTATCTCGGTGACGTGCGCGCTCACGCTGCCTCCTACTTCTTCACGATTTCGTCCGCGACCTTGATGATGGTGTTCTCCACCTTCCAGCTGTCCATGGTGAACGGATAGGGCGACTCGGAGGAGGAGCAGAGGTATTTGCTCTCGTCGAGCTTCTTGAAGATGTCGAGGCGCATGTTCTTGTCGAAGGCCCGTATGGTCACCGTGCAGAGCGGGGCGAGCCCCTTCACCTCCTGATCGGAATAGGACATGGCCTTGAGGGGATCGAACGATGCGAGCGCCTGGCCGAGCTTTCCCTCGTCCACGCGCGCCGCGGGGTTGCCGTCGAGCGTCCACTTCTCGACCTTCTTCGTCTTCTCGCGGACGGGACCTTCAGGAACGGCTTCGTCCTTTTCAGGGCTTTCTTCCTTCTTTTCCTCGATCTGCTTGACGAGCCTGGTCCGTATTCCCTTGTTCACGATCTCGACCGATTCGATCGCGCCCTTCGAGACCTTCATGACGGTCTTGTCGCGCAGCTCCTCGACGGGCTTCGTGATTTCGTCAAAGCCGCCGGTGGCAAGGTACACCTCGGGCGCCTCGCCCAGGCGCACGTAGGTGTGGCGCATCGTGCTGCTCTTCTTGCCCAGCGTGACATCCCGTAAAAGCGCGCCGCCGGCCTTCACGCGCACCCGCACCGCACGCTCGCCCTCGAGCTCGTAGCGCTCGTAGGGCGGCTTGTCGGTGATAAGCTCGGCAAGCTTCAGGTTCTTGAGCTTGTTCTCGATCTGCGTCATCGTCTCCGGGTCCGCGGGGAAGGCCTTCTCGCCTATCTGCCACTTCCCTTCTTTGAGGGCGATGCCCGTATCCTTCCCGTCGCGCGTGATGACGATTTCATCCGCGGCGTCTTTCCACGCCTTGAGCGAAGGCACGCTGGGAGAACGGAAGCTGTTTACCGCAAGCACGAGCGCGCAGATGAGGATAATCCCGAGGCTTATGTAGAGCTTCTTATTTTTCATCGTGCGCCTCCGTCTTCGCGAAGACCGCAATAATACGCTGCCTACGCGCGCCCCTGCGCTTCCAGATGACGAGCCCCGTAAGCATCACCAGGAGCGGGAGTCCCGCGATGTTGAATATCTTGAGCGTGAGCTTGGTGTTGTCCCCGGTTTCCTTTATGGGATTCATCTCCAGGCCCTTGCTGCGCATCTCCGGCACGTCGTAGTTGCCGTTCAGGTAGTCCACCATGTTATGCAGGAGCACGGAGTTGGGCGAGCGCCCCTCCTTGTCCACGAACATGGGCGAGCTGATTTCCGATGTCCCGGCGACGATGATCTTCACCGGCTTCACCGCCTTTTTCAAAGGCTGCGCCGACGCGACAGGGGACCTCTCCCCGCCTTCTCTTCGCTTATCGGGCTCCCCGGCCTTGCCCTTGTTCTTGTCCTTGTCTTTTTCCTTCTTCTCTGGGACCGGCCTGTTCGCGAAATAGCTGGAGAACTCACCGCTCGTGAGCGCGGCGAGGGTGTAGCGGGACATCTCGGCCGCCTTGGGGGGCGCCATCTGCCACGCGTTGAAATTCACGCGGCCCGACATGAGCCAGCTGTCGTCTGACGAGCTCACCAGGGGAATGCGCGTCTCGCCGCCCTTCGAGGCCTCCGCGAGCCCCAGCGAGGACGACTTGAAGAAGGCGATCTTCTTGAGATGGCGCGTGATCGTGTTGTCGCGGCTGAGGCCCGATTCGTCGATGAGCGGGAGGAAATAGACGTACTGCTCGGCCATGCCGCCCATCCCGCGCTGCACCTGCCGGTAGCAGTTGCGGTCCAGGACGATGTCCCTGTTCACCGTGACGCCGAAATGCGCGATGAGCTTCTCGATCCCGGTGTTGACCGGGAGCACGGCCGGCTCGCGCATGAACATGTTCTGCTGGCCGTCGGGCTGGATCTCGTTGAAGGAATCGAGGAACACGAGCGCCGATTTCCCCTGCATAAGGAACTGGTCGATCCTGTAAAGCTCCCAGTCCGCGAACTCGCCGCGCGGCCCGTTGATGACGATCGTCTGAATGTCGCCGGGGATCTCGTCCTCCGTGAGGTCGATGACCTTGAACTCGTACATGTCGTCGATGAGCTCGCGGAAGCTCGCGGCTCCGCCCTCGCGCGGGTTGGAGAGGTCGCGCTCGCCGTGGCCGGTGATATAGCCCACCTTGGGATTGATGCCCACGAGATTGCCCACGGCGGTATTGATGGATTCCTCGAGGTTGTCCATGCCCGCGACCGTGAAGTCCCCGAACATGGAGCGCCCCAGGATGGGCACGGTCTCGAACCGGTCGCCCATCTTCACGAGAATGCCCAGGGCCCCCTCACCCGCCTCGACGTACTTGCCGGTCCGCGTGGTGTAGGTGGGCCACTGGAGCTTCGGGAAGCCGTAGACCTCCGCGAGCTCGAGCGCCTTTTTGTCCTTTCCCGGGTCCACGTACGAGAACCGGAGCTTGTCGTAGTTGCGGTGATTGCACTTGCGGACCTTCTCCGCGACCTTCTTGTCGATATCGGCCATGCCCTCGATCTGGAGGTCCGAGCTCGCGAAGAGGGTCACGTCGATCTTTTTGTCGTCAAGGCGCAGGAGTGCGTCCACCTTGCCGGTCATCTTCTGCATGAGCGTGGTGATCTTGTACTCGATCCCCTGGAAGGTGGTCGCGCGGCGCTTGAGCTCCTCGGGATCGATGACGGGATTCACGGTTTCGACCAGGTCACCGTGCACGAGCGCGATGCCCATGAAGGCGCTGCGCGCCGATACGCGGTCGCTCTTGAGCTCCTGCAGGGAAATGGGCTGGATGCCGAATTCCGATGCGGCCTCCTTGTGCTTGTCCACGTCCACGAACTCGTAGCGGAACTTGCCGCTTCCGGACTGCTTGTATTCCTCAAGCAGGTCCGCGACGTAGCGGTTCACCGTGTTCACGGGCGCGGGCAGGTCCTTCGAGAAGAAGACCTTGACCGTGAGCGGCTCCTCGAGCGTGGCGACCGCCTGTTTGCTTATCTTCGAGAGCGAGTAGGCGCGGTTCGCGGTGAGGTCGAGGCGGAAATAGAGCACCGCCCCCGCGAGATTGACGAGTACTATAATTACGATGTTGACGAGCCACTGGTTCTTCCGCTCGCCCGCCGTATCGACGGCGCGCCGGAGGGCGGCCTTCACATCATTCAGGGTGATCATTTTCATTGCGTGTCAGCTCCTGTCCTCAAGCTTTTTTGACGTCGCGATGAATGCGAGCGCCGCGACCGAGAGAAAGTAGAGAATGTCGCGCGAATCGATGATGCCGCGCGATATGTTGCCGAAATGATAATCGGCCCCCAGGTATTCGAAGAAGCCCACGACGGCGCCGGGCACGAAGAACAGGAACTTGTCGATGAGCGATACGAACAGGCACATCGCGAGCCCTATCATGAATGCCACGATCTGGTTCTTCGTGAGCGAGGACGCGAAGACGCCGATTGACGAGAAGGCGAGCGCGAGGAGCGCCGTCCCGAAGTAGCCGCCCACGATGGGACCGGCGTCGGGCGAGCCCACGATGATCGCCGAGGCCGCGTACAGCAGCGTGGGCGCGACCATGATGAGCGCGAAGCCCGTCCCCGCCAGTATTTTGCCGAGTATGACGCCCTCAAGCGAAATGGGCAGGGTCATGAGCGTCTCGAAGGAACCCGAGTGCTTTTCCTCCGCGAAGAGCCGCATCGTTACCGCGGGCACCACGAAGGCGAGGATGAGCGGCAGGAGCTCGAAGAAGCCGCGCAGCTCCGCCTGCCCGTAGAGGAAGAAGGTGGAGAAGAAGAACCACCCGGTGACGATGAGGAACACCGTGATGACGATGTAGCCCACGGGGGTGGTCAGATATCCCTGTATCTCCTTGCGGGCGATTATTCCCGCCTCGTGCAGAATTTCCCGGATGTTCATTGCAGGCCTCCTTTGGTGAGCTGCCGGAAGACATGCTCGAGGGTTTCGTGCTCGCGCGAGAGCTCGTAGAGCGTCCAGCCCCTGTCGCGCACCGCGGCGAAGGCCGCGGGCCGGATGTCGTCCGATGACGAGGATGTCACGATCGCGGCCGTGAGCCCGTCGGGGTCTTCCGCGCGGTTAACGGCGCCCGCGCCGGGGAGCGCCCCCAGCGCCGACGAGAGCTCGTCGTACGCGGCGCCCTTCACGCGGACGAGTATGCGCGCCTTCTTGTTGTGGGATGACGTGATGTCGGCCATGCGCGAATCGGCGACGATGCTGCCGCGGTCGATGATGATCACGCGGTCGCAGGTGGCCTCCACCTCGGAGAGGATGTGCGTGGAGAGGATCACGGTCTTCTTCTTCCCGATCTCGCGGATGAGCGTGCGGATCTCGATGATCTGGTTGGGGTCCAGCCCGCTCGTGGGCTCGTCCAGGACCAGTATCTCGGGGTCGTGGATCATCGCGTGCGCGAGCCCCACGCGCTGGCGGTAGCCCTTGGAAAGCTCGGAGATGTTCTTGTGCATCACCTCGGTGATGCCGCACGTCCGGGCGATCTCGCTGACGCGCGCGGGATCCTCGATCTTGTGGATTCTTCTCACGTACTCGAGGTAGTCGTACACGAGCATGTCCGCGTACAGCGGCGCCGATTCGGGCAAGTACCCGATCATGCGCTTCACCGCGCGGGGGTTCTCGTCCACCAGGTAATCGCCCAGGGCGATCCTGCCGGACGTGGGTTTCAGGTAGCAGGTGAGCATGCGGAGGGTCGTCGTCTTCCCCGCGCCGTTGGGGCCCAGGAGGCCCGTGATCTCGCCCTTGCGGATGGAGAACGAGATGTCGTTCACCGCGCAAAAGCTCCCGTAGTATTTTGTTACGCCGTTAACACTGATCATGTGCAGCCGTGTTCCTCCTTGATAAATCTCCGAATCATGGAACGACTATCTGCTTCGCGAAGCGCGGGGTCACCACCACTTCTTGTACTTCCAGAACAGTATGAATACCATGAGCATGACCATCGCGAGACCCATCACTATCCAGAAGGCGAACGGATGTCCCTGCAGGGGGATGTCCACGTTCATGGAAAACGCGCTCACCACGAAGGTGGGCACCATGATGGCGATGGTGATGATGTTGAGCGTCTTCATGAGCACGTTCAGGTTGTTGCTTACGATGGACGCCCGCGCGTCCATGAGGCTGGCGAGAATGTTCGAGTAGATCTCCGCCTGCTTGTAGCACTGGCTGTTCTCGATAATGATGTCCTCCAGGAATTCCTGGTTGTCGGTGGTGAACCCGATCTTCTTCGCGTTCGCCTTGAGCTTGTCGATCACGTAGCCGTTTATGTTCACCGCGTTCTGGTAATACACGAGCCCCTTCTGAAGGGTGAACATGTTCAATAAATACCGGTTTTCCATCGAGGTGTTCACCTTCTGCTCCAGGCTGTCCGAGATCATGTTGATCGCCTTGAGGTGGTCCAGGAAATGGTAGATACTGCGATAGATGATCCGGAGAAAGACGTCCTGGATGGTTTTCGACCCCATGAATATCTTGTCCTGAAACATGAACATCTCGTCGGCCATGACGATGATGAGCACATCCTTATAGAGGAACATCCCCGTGGACATCACCTTGAAAAGAAAATTGTCCTCCGACGAATAATTTTTGGGCCGCTTGAAGATGAAGGCCATGTGCCGGGGCTCGAACTCGATACGCGCGAGCTCATCCGGGTCGAGCGCCGAGTTCAGGGTGTGCTCGTCCACCTGGTACTCGGCGATGAGGTACTTTTTCTCGCTTTCGTCCGGATTGACGACGACGATGACCTTTCCCTCGTCGTCGGCCTCCTCGAGGCGCCCCCCCGATAATGCGAACCGCTTCAGCATATGCAAACCCCGCCGTGCCGACGACGCCGGTCCATGATTGGCATGTGACCGATTCGCCCCCGACAGGTTACAAAAAATTCATGTGACTACTTATCTATCAATCTCACGGGCACGCCCCGTACCCATTAATAATTCGCGTTTATTGGCGTTCATTCGCGGTTACCCGGAGGTTCGAAGCGCACACGCCGGGAAGCGCCCCGGCCCATCGTGTTATGCGACGCCGCCTTCCGGAAGGCAAGCGTTTTTCGGAACGGCGCATGCGCCGCCGGTCGTATCGGTCCTTACATGGGCATCCGGGTGAGGCAATACTATATCAGACCCGGCCGAAGTCGTCTTCGACGCGCTCGATATCGTCCTCGCCGAAATAGTCGCCGGACTGTATCTCGATGAAATAGAGATTATCGGTCCCCCTGTTCTCGACCCTGTGAAGGACGCCCTTCCCTATGTCCACCGCCCCGCCGGGGGTGAATTCCACTATGCGCTCGTCCAGGGTCACCGCGCCCGTGCCGTGCACGCACAGCCAGTGCTCGGCCCTGCGCCGGTGGCGCTGGAGGGAGAGGCGCTTCCCCGGGAACACCGTGATCCGCTTCACCTTGTGGTCGTCCTCGTCGGCCAGGACCTCGTAGATTCCCCACGGGCGCCTGCCCAGCTCGAGCCCGTTTTTCCCCGTTTCCGCCGCCATATCGTCACCTCGATGCGCAAGAATAGACTCGGGAAACGCCCGCGCAAGTGAAAAATCGCCCCAGCCGGCGGGGGATAAAATTTCTTTACAAACAGGTCTCATCCTTTATGCATGGATAAGGCTAGACGGAGCAGGTGTGCGGAAATCGTCATCAATCTACTATTAAGGAGCGTTTTCTATGAACATACTCATTTTCGGGCCCAACGGCAGCGGCAAGGGCACCCAGGGCGCGGTCGTACAGAAGAAATACAGCATCAACCACGTGGAATCGGGCGTCATCTTCAGGGAGAACATCAAGAAGGGCACCGAGATAGGCATGAAGGCGAAGGCGTTCATCGACAAGGGCGAGCTCGTTCCCGACGGCATCACCATCCCCATGATCGTGAGCCGCCTCCAGGAGCCCGATTGCAAGAACGGCTGGCTCCTTGACGGGTTCCCCCGCAGCATCGAGCAGGCGAAGGCGCTGGATGAGGCGCTCCAGAAGGCCGGCATGAAGCTCGATTTCGTGATCGAGATCGACCTTCCCCGCGACATCGCGAAGAACCGCATCATGGGCCGCCGCCTGTGCGCGAACGACAACAACCACCCGAACAACGTCTTTATTGACGCGATCAAGCCGACCGCGAAGGACGGCGGGTTCGTATGCCGCGTGTGCGGCGGGGCGCTATCCGCCCGTTCGGACGACCAGGACGAGGTGGCCATAGGCAAGCGCCACGACATCTACTACGACGCCAAGACCGGCACGGTCGCCGCGGTGAACTATTTCAAGGACGTCGCCTCGAAGAAGGGCGTGAAGGTTATCATACTCGACGGCAAGCCGGGTGTGAAGGAAGTGAGCGAAGATTTGATGAAGAAGCTGTAGGCTATTCTTATATTCGCGTATCAGAATCAGTACAGGGGCGCGCCGGGGACGGCGCGCTTTTGTTTTGTATCGGAAACCGGGTTAGGGAACGTGTAAGAGTGGGAGAGGAGGGGATGGAGGGATCAAAATGTGGTTGATATTTTCGGCGATCGGGTCAAGTAAGTTATTCAAGGTGAACGTATGAATGAAAAACTCCTGACACGCGAAACGATCCTGTCCGAGCTGGGACAGCTGAAACCCGGCCTCGCGAAACGCTACGGCGTTTCACGACTGGGGCTTTTTGGCTCCTTCGCCCGGGGAGAGGCGCGTGAAGACAGCGATATAGATGTAGTCATCGAGATGAACGATCCCGATCTTTTCGCGCTTGTCCATATCAAGGAAGAACTCGAGCAGGACCTGCGTCACCCTGTCGACGTAATTCCTTTGAGTCCGCTCATGAATAGCTTTCTCAAGGCGCGCATCAGCATCGAGGCAGTGTATGTTTGACCGGAATGTAATTCTTCCCGCTACTTCGCGTAACAAGGCCGGGAGACGCGAAAATCCATTGTCCCCTTGTTCTCGTTGAGATTTTTTCCACACTCGCCGGCCGTGTGGAAGGGGCCTATGGGGCTCGATTTTCCTTCATCGGTGATCTTCGCGTCGTAATAATATGCCTGACCTCCGCCCGTTCTGGCTCCGCCGGTCGTCACGGCGCCCGGCGCGGTCGCCCTGTAATACGGATTCTGCATCGACATCGTCTGCATGACGTTAAGCACCGCGCCCATCTCCGCCATGTGCTGGTTATAGCGTTCGGTAGCCTGGTTTGACGCCGCCTTGTACGCGGCTTCGACCTCGCCGGCAAACATGCTGTCCGCGACGTACCCATCCAGGAAATCCCCCACGGTGACGCCCATGAAACCCGCCTCCGCCATCTTTGCGATCACCAGCGCGCCCGCGTTGGGACGCGCGGGCCCGAACGTCTCCATATGATTCGGGTAGCGATTCGCGACCCATTCGGGCATGGCCTCGGTCACGGGATTTTTAAAATGTTCGGCCCATCGTTCAAAATATCCGTTCGAAAGCGCATCGACGCTTTGGGCGATCCTGGTGTCGCGTTCTTCCTGCGTAATATACCCCTTGGCGATTTCGTCTTCGTAATTCGCCTGCCACAGAGCCAGCCATCCGGCCTTCACCTTGTCCCGCAGTGCGGCTTTATTGAGCAAGTCGGCCGGGGTGACGACGAAATCCAGCTTCGAATAACTGAAATTGTGGCCGATTATCACCCTGATTACCGAATCGGCGTAGAGAAGAAATACGCTCCGCCCGATTATCTCGCCGTCGGGGAAGGCGATGTCTTCCGCGTTGATCGCGAGCGGAATCCCGGCCGCGGAAAGGACCAGCTTCAGGTCGTCCCTGTTCCTGAGCGGATCGAAGAAGGGGATCTTCATCTGCAGCATGGGGTAATTCTTTATGAGCTTTAAATACATTTCGGCCACCGGGATACGGTCGGAAGGCGTGGCGGTCGCGGTTTGCCCGCTCATGAATATGCTGCGCGACAGGTTTATCATTGAATAGAACTCGAAGCGGTCGTTCCCCCTGCTCCAGCTGTCCACGAAACCAATGCCTGAGAGGTCGGCCTCATGGAAAACGGCTCCCGAGGGATAGCGAAAGTCATAGAAGTCGTCCTCGTAGTGCAACCCAATGCTGAAACTATCCTGACAATATTCTATGCTGAGCTGATCGGGCGCTCCCTTCTCCGTCAACACACCATGGAAACTCGCACATCCCGCCATGAAGATACTGAGCAGTACGATCGAAAGCCTTTCCATCGGTCTCTCCTCTCGTGCTTTATTATTACTATATGTCAATGTCATCATGAAATACGATTGTCAATAAAAATACACTATAACCAGGTGAAACTGTTGTCTGATTGAATTCCTGGAATTGTTCAGGTTCGGGCGGCCGAGGTGGGCCAGGCGGGGTGCGATTCATGTATAGTGCAGACGTATCGGCCTCATGGGGGAGGCGTGTTGATCCATGCGCATCGGCGTTGAGACGTGTGCCACAGGAAATAAAAGAGAGCATAGTATATTCTGTTGACCGCGGATGAGTAGCTTTCGTTTTCGAATAATACCCGCGCATCGCGCAATGTTTCCCGCGCCTTCGCCCTTCGATATCGTATGAGGTCGGTCTTGTCGTTCACACCGGAACGCCTTCGCGGTCGATGTTCACATGAAGCGGCATGACGGAGGAGAGTCCGGAATCCCAGAATTCTCGGGATACACGATGATCCCGAACACCACGTCATGACGGAGCTCTATTTCATACGCGGTTTCGATCACTTCCTCCTCCAGGCGAATACCAACCATTCCGGGAATGAGAACCAGAATATCGACATCCGAATCGCTGCCGCATGTTCCCCTGGCAGCGGAGCCGAAGAGGATTAGCGTGATTCCGTTGCCGAATTTACCGACAAGGGCGGTTTTCAGTTCCTCGACTGCTTCCGGTATATTTTCCGTTTTCATATCGTTATCTTTTTCCTGATCGGTGGTATCGCGGTCAGAACAATGTTCAAATTGTACCCGGATGGGGCCAATTGTCAATCAAATGCCGGTTAATTTCATGCCAGGGATTCCCGCGTACCTGCTATTTGACTGCCATACCGTGAAAATATGTTGACAGACGAAACTATTTTGTCTCAATAAAAACAGGTCATATATAAAGGCGCATACATGCGGGATGCCAATCGAGAAATCATGAATATCTTCAAGATTCTCTCTTCCTACGACGGATCCATCAACGAACCTAATATCAGTTCATATCTTGCGTATTTGCTGGACCCCGGCGAGGACCATGGGATTTCGTGTTTGCTGTTGCAAAAGATCCTGGGGACATTTCTTGCCGTTCACCCAGAAGCGATAAAGAAGATCACGTTAGCGGACGGAACGCGGATTTAGTACGATCTCAACAATTAAAGGACTAAGGTGGTATTTTATGCCAACGTTAAAACTACTTGAAGTTGATAAACTCCTACTTGATGTTGCCAATCCGAGAATTGCCAGATTGATTGAAAAGTATGGCACTAACCCTACTGCAGACCAGATAAATCTTGCACTTGGCGCTGGAAGCCCCACTAGTTCAGAAGGGGGGACAACATTTCAAAGCTTAAAAGAGTCAATACGTACAAACGGCGGAATAATTAATCCAATTATCGTCAACTGTAGACCAGATGGAATATTTGTTGTAATCGAGGGAAATACTAGGGCGGCAATCTACCGTGAATTTAAGAAACAAAAGGTAATCGGCGATTGGAATGTTATTCCATCTTTAGTATATGACAATCTAGAATTAGCAAGTCAAGACGCCATCAGGCTTCAAGCACACCTAGTAGGTCCTAGAGCATGGGATCCATATTCAAAGGCAAAATATCTCAATGAACTTAGAAATAGTGATCATTTAACAATTAATCAAATTATTGATTTCTGTGGTGGAAAAAGGCAAGAAGTACTGTCTTTAATCCAGGCTTATAATGATATAGAGACTTATTATAGACCAATTTTAAGTGATGAATCCGAGTTTGATCAAACTCGCTTCAGTGCTTTTGTTGAACTTCAAAAAGGGCCAATTTTAACTGCACTTAGTGAAGGTGGTTACACGAAGGAGAATTTCGCCGGCTGGGTAAATGATCGTCTAATTGATCCATTGGCAACAGTTCGCGATTTGCCTCGTATCCTTCGCAATCCAAATAGTAAGACAAAATTTTTCAGTGTAGGGGCAAGAGAAGCCCTAAAAGAATTGGTGGTAAATGAAGTTGGTGAGAACTTTTCAAGTATTCCGATGGATTCACTAGTTAAAGAACTTATAAATCGCTTAAGAAATATTAGTCATGCCTCTGTCCGTGAAATGAGCACAAATGCCGATAGCGAGAAAACCCAAAATATTTTTTCACTAAAGGATGAGATCGATCAATTATGCTCAGATATCGAAACTAGGAATGAATAATTGTCTGTTTCATCAACACATACGTTTTACGTAAAAGAACTAATTAAATGGCTTCAACAGGGGAATGATGGAGGCCTAGAATATTTTATTCACTGTGATATTTCCAATTTAAATTTAGGAAACCAACCTCCTCGCATTGATGGTTTTATACCTGATGTTTATGCAAAAGCGAGATTTGGGGAGCGAATCATTATTGGTGAAGCAAAAACGTTAATGGATGTTGAATCAAGACACTCAAAAAATCAGTATATCTCCTATTTGAAACATTGCTCATGCTTTGCTTCATCGGCTCTACTATTGGCTGTCCCATGGACTATGGTAAATTGTGTTAAGGGATTATTGAAGGCCATCATGCGAAATAATAATATAAAAAGTATCGACGTTATCGTATTAGAATATTTGCCTGAACAGTTTTCTGATTTATGGGATAAGTAATGAAGCCATATCTAAAAAGGAAACCGAATTTAATTCCCAAAATGCATGGGTTCGACTATCAACTAGAAGCTGTTCGAGCGATTCAGAAATTAGAATATAGTGCCATATTTCACGAACAGGGATTAGGAAAAACAAAAATTGCCATCGATTTGCTGTTATATTGGCTTGAATCACAAATAATCGATACCGTAATGATTGTAGTAAAGAAATCTTTATTACACAACTGGCACGAAGAACTCAAACAGCATTGTCAACTGCGTCCTGGAATTCTTTCTCAAGACAAGCACCAGAATCATTTCGTATTTAATGGCGACTTCAGAATTGTACTCACAAATTACGAAGTTGTAAAATCGGAATTTGAGCGAATGATATTATTCCTTAAGTCAAGAGATGTGGGAGCGATTCTTGATGAATCAGTAAAAATTAAGAATCCAGATTCAAGTTTAACGCAGGCATTTTTCAATTTGGCTCCCTTTTTTAAAAGACGTGTAATTATGACTGGCACACCCGTGGCAAATCGTCCTTACGATATTTGGGCACAAATATGGTTCCTCGACCAAGGAAGAAGCCTTGGCAACAATTATCAACATTTCCGTCACAGTCACGATTTATCCAATAATCTTGCTGAATCGACCGAACTAAGAACTAGTCTTGAAAATGGTTTGCTAGAAATAATGAATAATATTAGCCACTTCACAGTGCGCGAAACAAAATCAAGTGGTGTAATTTCCTTGCCGGAAAAAGTGTTCGAAAGGGTCGAATCAATTTGGGAACCCATTCAGTATGAAATGTATTCTCAAGTACGTGATGAAATGAGAACTACGATAATAAAAGAAGGATTGGCATTTGATGACATTTCCGAAGGCATCTTAAAGCGTCTTCTTCGACTAGTGCAGATTACCTCCAATCCGCGACTAGTTGATGAGTCATATTGTTCCGAACCAGGCAAACTGATTTATTTGCATGACTTAATACACCGAATTACAGACAACAAGGAGAAATGTATTGTTTGGACTTCCTTTACAGAAAATGTTGATTGGTTAAGTCGAGATTTAGTTGAATTCGGAACATGTAAAATCTATGGCAAAATGAATATGTATGAACGGAGCCATAGTGTAGCTGCATTTAAGAATGATCCCAAAACTCGCATACTAATAGCTACGCCGGGAGCCGCAAAGGAAGGGTTAACTCTTACAGTTGCGAATCATGTGATTTTTTATGATCGTGGTTTTAGCTTGGATGATTACATCCAAGCGCAGGATAGAATCCATCGTATTTCTCAGCAACATACATGTTTTGTGCATAATATTGTTATGCAAGATTCAATCGACGAATGGATTGACGCATTGCTGACTTCGAAAGAATTAGCAGCCAAGCTTGCTCAAGGCGACATCACTCTTGAATATTATAGAAGCCGAATGTCATATGACTTTGGAACCATGCTTAAAGATATTCTTAAAATTCCATCCAAAGGAAACGTAAATGAGTGAATTCAACAATGATTCAATCACCTTGCTCGGAAAGGAAATTCCAGTACAAATTGGCTATCTTCAAGTCCGCGATCTTAATTTTTACCCAGAAAATCCCCGTATTTATTCACTAATATACGATGATGGTTCCGAACCATCTCAAGAAGAAATATTTGATAAATTAAAAAACATGGAACATGTAAATGAATTACTACAATCAATAAAAACCAATGGTGGCCTCAGAGAGCCACTTATTGTTCGCAATAATATGGTACTCGAGGGGAATAGCCGCCTTGCTGCGTACAAGATACTCGAACAAAAAGACATTAAGTGGGCAAAAGTAAAATGTAAAATATTATCAAATGATGTAGGCGATGACGTTGCTTTTGCAATATTAGCTGACCACATAAAAGGGAAAAAAGATTGGGCTCCCTATGAACAGGCTGGGTATTTATATCGACGCCACAAGCAACACAATGTTACGGTTCAGCAAATTGCGAATGACATGGGACTAACGGTGAAGCATGTTAATTTCTATATCAATGTATATTCTTTAATGCTTAGCAAAAATGAAAAGAGAACGGACCGCTGGAGCTATTACTTCGAATACCTTAGAAATAACTCCGTCAAAAAAGCACGAGATAAATTTCCAGATCTCGACAAAGTCGTAGTTAAAAAAATAAAAACCAAAGAGATTCCGACCGCCGCAGATTTACGAGATAAATTACCCGTGATATTAACGGCAAAACCAGCTATAGTAAATAAATTTCTATCAGGGGAATGTCGTTTTGAAGAAAGTTACGAAAAGGCAGACAAACAAGGTCATAATAATACAATTTATAAAAAACTCCATCATTTTAGAAAATGGATCGTTGAAGGTTCATTAATGGAAAATATTTGCGAATTAGACGAGACGGTAATTGATAAATGCAAGTTCGAATTAACAAAAATTGAAGCAAACACTCATAGAGTATTAAAAGAAATAAACAAACTATAGTAAATATTAATTCCCAGTTTACAAATACGATATTTTTCATTCCATAAATAATATTATTGGAAGATAGATTCAGAGTAAGCTAACATTACGTGCAACTTGATGAATCATTAACTATTTTAATAAATGTATTGCAATTGGAACAATTTTTTATTATTCCTCGAATTACCTCTTCGGATGGCATTCGGTTATTGCAACCTACAACACTCAATCCCTTCAACTTATTATTCTCATCTTGCGTTGTTAATTTTTGAGGGGCCTCGAGAGAACCAGTATTGATATTTAAGGCATTTTGAGATTTTGATCTTAGTCTTATTTCTCTAGATACAGGGAGACCAATTGCTTTTTCTATCTCATTATAAAATATGGTTTTAGCTTCATTATCTATAAAATCATCTCTTCTACTATTAGGGATTAAGTCTGGAGAGACAATATGTATTTCTCCGATCATATAGCTATTAAATCGACTTTCTCTGAAACATCTGTCTAATAAATGCG